>JBBSJV010000042.1:0-11999 GCA_038256935.1 Patescibacteria group bacterium | reverse complement strand
TAACTTCTTTTTCATTTTCAAGTGGGGGTAATTCCACTACTCTAAGTATATTTTTAAGCTGAAATTCAGCAATCCCAGTTTCTTCAAAAACCTCACGTTTCAAGCCAGTTACAATATCTTCACCTGTATTTACATGTCCTGCTGGTAATTCCCAGTTATTACTAAGATTGCCTGCATCAGAAGATCTTTGAAGCATTAATATTTTACCTGTTTTTGAATGTACAAGAACCATACCCGTAACGACTCTAAAAATTGCTAGATTTTCTAACATAGATTATTTATTTTGATCCCAATCCCCGTCCAAGGTAGTTTTTCCAGCAATCAAATCTTGATAATATTTAGTCTTATCCATTAGCTCTTTTTTAGTATAAAAACCTAGATCTTTCTCTGACTCCAACAATGATGTATCCATTATTCCTACTGCTTCTTCCAAGGTTTTGAGTCTGTGTGCTACTACTAAAGTCAAAGCGTCTTTAGCAAGATCTAAAATCATATTAGTGATGGCTTGCTCGCTGATTTCATCTAAGCTACTGGTTGGTTCATCAATGAGTAAAAGTTTTGGTTTGTAATACTTAGCCCTAAGATATAGTCCAGCAAAATTTAGTCTTTGCCTTTGTCCCCCAGAAAGATTAAGCCCGCCTTCACCAATTAAGGTATCCAGACCATCTTTGTCTTTAAATAACACCCACAACCCAACCTTATTTAAAACCTCAATTAATTCGTCGTCGCTGTAGATAGTCTCAGGATCATTTTCATCTTCAGTAAAGTTTTTAACAGGTAGGCCAAATAGTAAATTGTATTTCAATTTACCCCTAAGCGATGTAGAGGTTTGCATTTGGATTCCAAGTAATGTCCTTCGCACCATATCGTTGACCTCATAGATGTTAACATCATTTACTAATACTGACCCCTGTGTTGGCTTAAGTTGACCTCCCAAAATTGAAATTAGAGTGGTTTTTCCAGTTCCAGATGGTCCAATTATTCCGTAAAGCTTATTTGATTGCTGATTTTGGATATTCAAATTTATAGAGTGATTATCAAATACTTGAGTTTTCGCGTCGTAATCAAAATTTAGGTTTTCAGCTTTGATTGTAAAGGTATGCATAATATAATATTAGCGTTTCTGATTTTTTTCATTTTGTAAATAATAATAGCATTGTGTCAGCTAATTATCTAAAGGTATTAACAGAAGTTATGTATCTCGTTTAATGAATTTTAATTCCTAAATACAACTAATTGTTGACTCACTTAACTGTATGTTTTCCAAAAAAACTACCCACCTTTGTAAATTTGATGCATTCTGACTATCTTGATCAGGTATATAATTCAAATTTGGTTCATTGGGTACTTTTTCAAGACTGCTAACATCAACAACTGTCTCCCCCCTATATTTGTAACCTTCTGTTCTAATTTGTTTCTCTTTAAATAGAGCGCTATTTTGATAGGCTTCTTGATTTTCAAACTGGGAAATTTGTCTAGTATACTCTTCATTCTGTTTGGTTACTTGCTCATTGATTTGACTACAAGAATAGATATTTATCTGATAAAAGATATTAATCCATGACATTGATAGAATTATTACAAAAAGTATTAACTTACCTTTGGAAGAAAAGAACCAATTTTGTATATCCATGATTTAATATTAACCAATTGATTAATATTTTGTAAACCTATCGTAATCGACTGCTGTTGCTTGAGCTTCAATTTGCTTCAAGGTTTCAATAGTTACAGACACTAGGATCAATAGAGTTGTTCCACCTACAATACCAGTCAAAGTACCGTCTCCGAATTGGAAATTTTGATTAAACATCAAAGGTACAATAGCGATAAGAGCTAAAAACAAACTACCTGCTACGTTTAATCTATTGGAGATGTAACTTAGATAGTCCATGGTTTGTTGACCTGGGCGGTAGCCTGGAATATATGCTCCAGATTTTTGTAAGTTCTCAGCCACTTCGTCGGTTTTGAAGGCAACTGTAGAACTATAGAAGTAGGTAAAGAAGATGATTAAGAAGAAGTAGAAGAATGTATAAGCCAAAACCCCATCCCAATACAAAGCAAATTGAGGTAAGAAACCTAAATCAGTTGAAGGAAGTGAGAATTGCAAGAAAGTGTCTTTGAATAATATATTTTGGACATCTTTTTTTGATTCATTTTGATCAAATGCTCTCTGCTCTTCTTCACTAGGATTTTCTGACAAGCTTAAATTTTCATCATAAGTCATTGTAGTAATTTGAAAACCTAAGATGTCTTGACCTTCAGTTCTATCAAAGCTTCTAGCATTTGCAAGCTTATTAGCATCCTTTGTATAAAACACATCAAGAAAACTTGGTGGTAATTCCCCAGTTGGTACAGCCTGAGATGGATTTGTGCTGAGGTAGGTAGCTACACTTTCTGCCCCGTCTCGAATTACAGGCACATTGGCAGTAAAGAAAAATCTAGAGACAATAGTTGGAAAAAGAATAAAGGAAACTGCAAAGATGATTGGAAGTACACCAGCAATATTAACCTTGATCGGAAGATCAGCTTGTACACTAGACATGGTTCTAGACTTTCCTTCTGAGTGGCCACGTCTTGAATAAATTACTATTAATCTTCTAACTGCATCGTTTACAAATACCACTAAAAGTAAGGTAACAACAAAAACTAAAAGGAAAAGGAATGATATTCTGATCGGTTCCCAAGTTGGGTTATCAAATAAAAATGCTTTCCACACGTTCCAATCAAATAGTTTATTAATATCAAATCTACTAAAGAGATCAGAGAAAGTTGGAGCTGAGTATCTACCAAACTCTCTTAATTGTGATGGAAGTCTGGCTACAATACCTGAAAGGATAAGCAGTGAAATACCATTACCCATTTTGTATTCAGTAATTAACTCTCCAATCCACATCATGATAATACTACCAGCAGTCATGGAAGCAATAACTGCAAACCAATACCAAAAAGCTTCTCCATCAAAAGCTGCCCCTGTTCTTGTAAGAACTTCGGGAAGGTTGATTGTAACACCTCCAGATTGATCAGCTGCACCACTAGATAAAAATTGCAAAATACCCCAAGCATTTAGAGCTGCTAAGGGAACTACAATATAACGAGTCCAGCGATTTACTTTTTGCTGTCCTTGCTCCCCCTCTTCTCTTTGCAATTCTCTGATACGAGGAACGATTACACCAAGTAATTGCATGACAATTGAGGCTGTGATGTAAGGACCTACTCCAAGCATGACAAAGGACAGTCTTCCATATGCTCCACCTGAAATAACATTTAAAAGACCAAAGACTTGATCACTTTCAATTAAAGGTGAAATATCTTGAATTGATAAAACAGGAATAGGTACATGAGCAAGCAACCTTGCTACAACGAGTAAGCCAATGATTTGAAATAATTTGATACGTAATTCACCGTCTGAAAAGACTAGTAGGATTCTTCTAAACATAGATAATAGTTTGTTCCTTAAATTTAAGACCACTGTTAGCATTTTAGTCAAGGTAAAAGCCCAAAAATTAATCGTCGGTAATACTTAAAAACCTACCATTTTGATAAGGAGGATAACATATTTCATAAACAACCAACTCTGAATCTGTGTTAGCATGAAATTGCATTTTGTCCCCGACTGTTACAATTTGATAAAATTAATCATTGGTCATTGGATTTAAAACATATTTTTCAACCATACCATTACCTCTAGTGATTAATAATGAGCCACTTCCTGAAATATAGCCTTCAATTGTTTGCTTACCATCTAAAACTAATTGTAAAGGAGTGGAACCACCTGGTTGAATTGTAATTATAGCCAAATCCTTATATGTATCTTTAATAAAAGCATAAACATCACATGTAGCAAATTCATTGACTGTGGTAGTTTCTAAATAATTAACAGCACAGTTTTTACCGTTATAATTAAAATTATTCAAATATTTAGGCATAAAAATTCTATTTCAAGGTAAATGCACTAAACACTAAAACTTTTTAATAAACTTTGCCACATCTTTTGCATATGATTCTGATACAAAACAAAGATTAGGCTTGACTCTATTATAGAAAGTATTATCAGGGCTGTAGTAATTATTAACTTGATTTGAAACTTTTCCTTTAATTGGATGTGTTGGTGGGCAAACAGGTTCAGTGTCAATTGGAATCCAGTATACATTGGAAAAATCAGGACCTTGCTGATTAATAAAAGTTGAAGAAGTATTTTCACTATCTCCAGTTTCAATACTATTTAAAGTAGCAGCAATCAGCTCATCTTCATTAGTAGTTTGAATTTGAACAGATTGAAATTTATACCCCAAAAAAAAAGAAAAGCCACATAAAGTGACTGCAAGAACTGCTAAAAATGTATAGAATTTGAAATTACTATTTTGAGGCATTTTTAAGAACAGTAGATAAATCTTGCTTCTTAGTTCGAATAGTTTTCCAAGCTCTGGCTGAAATTTTAACTTTTTTATTGCCTACTTTTTTAACAACAAAGTTTGGATCTCTGTGCTTAATTGTAGCCTGCATAGAATGAGACCTAGACTTAATCTTTTGATAAGATATTTTATTAATTGGGCAAATTCTAGGCATGCTAATATATAAAGTTAATGCTTTACAGATGGATTCAAAGGCTAAAAATTTAATTACGAAAAGAGAAGTAAAATTTGGCTGATTAGTACTCCTCAGCTGAGATTATTGCTAACCTTACACTTAGAGCCTATATACCTGATTATCTTCCAGGAGCCTATAACGAAATCTAATCTTGGGGACTGCTTCCCGCTTATATGCTTTCAGCGGTTATCATAACTATGCGTAGCTACTCGACAATGCTCTTGGCAGAACAGCCGATACACCAGAGGCATATGGATCTCGGTCCTCTCGTACTAGAGACCCGACCCCTCAAATTTCGCGCGCCCATACTAGATAAAGACCGAACTGTCTCACGACGTTCTGAACCCAGCTCGCGTGCCACTTTAATTGGCGAACAGACAAACCCTTGGGAGCTGCTTCACCCCCAGGAAGTGACGAGCCGACATCGAGGTGCCAAACCCTGCCGTCGCTGTGAACGCTCGGGCAAGATCAGCCTGTTATCCCTAGAGTAACTTTTATCCGTGGGTCTTTACGCTATCCACAAAGTGCGTATCGGTTCACTAAACTCCGCTTTCGCGTCTGCGCGACTTGTAGGTCTTGCAGTCAAGCTGGCTTATGCTTTTATACTTTGAGGCTCGATTTCCATCCGAGCTAAGCCAACCTTATAGACGCCTCCGTTACAATTTAGGAGGCAACCGCCCCAGTTAAACTGCCCGACAGCCGCTGTCCTCGAGTTAGTACTTCAAGTTAGTTAAACCATCATGCCAAGCTGGTATCTCAACGGTGGCTCCATTGTCACTAGCGTGACAACTTCAAAGCCTCCCAGCTATGCTGAACAAGCATGGTAATTTAACAACGACAATCTGCAGTAAAGCTTCATAGGGTCTTTTCGTCTTAGTATAGGTAGAGAGCATCTTCACTCCCTTTGTAATTTCACCGGGTTAATGGTTGGGACAGTTCTCCCCTCGTTATGCCATTCGTGCGGGACACTACTCATGTGCCAAGGAATTTCGCTACCATAGGACAGTTATAGTTACTGCCGGCGTTCATCGGGGCTTAAACAAGAGGCTTGCGCCGCTCGTCTTAACCTTCCGACACTGGCCAGGCATCACCCCGTATACATCCTCTTTTGGAGTTAGCACGGAGCTATGTTTTTGGTAAACAGTCGGAGGAGAGTCTTTAGCTGCGGCCATCTTGCGATGGCAAGTCTTATTCCGAAGTTACGACTGATTTTTTGCCGAGTTCCCTAACCTATTATTCACCCGTTCACCTTGGTCTACTCGACCTGATCACCTTTGTTGGTTTGCGGTACGGTTAATTATACACTAAGTTTAGAAGTTTTTCTAGGCAGCTTGGGTCACTTAAGTCAGTACCGAAGTACCTTCCGCCAAGACTCATTTGTAGAAGTAGTTAGCATGGCTAACCCTTCTAAATCAAAAGCTTTTAACCTTTGAATCAAACTAATCTAAGCAACGGCAATAGCCATAAACCGCTTAAACTACCATTCTGCGTCACTCCATCACATGTATAATTAGTCATGGAATATTAACCATGTGTCCATCGCTAAGCTCCATTAGAAACCCAACTTAGGACCGACTAACCCTACGACGAAAATCGTAGCGTAGGAAACCTTGATCTTTCGGTGGTGAGGTTTTTCACCTCACATCATTTGTTACTCATTCTGACATTCTCACTTCTGTACAGTCCACACTGAGTTACCTCTTATGCTTCAGCCCATACAGAACGCTCGCTTACCGAGATATAAATATCTCTTGTGTCTTCGGTACATATCTTAGCCCCGAACATTGTAGGCGCAAAGACGTTTGACCAGTGAGCTGTTACGCTTTCTTTAAAGGATGGCTGCTTCTAAGCCAACCTCCTGGCTGTCTAAACATCTTCACTTCCTTTACACTATAGATATGATTTAGGGACCTTAGACGACAATCTGGGCTCTTTCCCTCTAGACTATGGAACTTAGATCCCACAGTCTCACTCATGAGAAACACAACTAAAGAATTCGGAGTTTGGTAACGCGGGGTAACCCCCAACGTTTTCAGTGCTCTACCTCTCTAGCGCTTCACTCACGGCTGCCCCTAAAGGCATTTCAGCGAGAACCAGCTATTACCCGGTTCGATAGGAATTTCTCCACTACCCACAAGTCATCCCAGCCATTTGCAGCTGACACGGGTTCGGTCCTCCCTCTAGTCTTACCTAGAGTTCAACCTGCTCATGGGTGGCTCACCGGGTTTCGGGTCTAAAATATACGACTAATTCGGGCAGTTAACCCTCGCTTTCACTTGCGGCTCCGAGCCCTTGCGCTCTTAACCTTGCCGTATACTGTTAACTCGTCAGATCATTCTTCAATAGGCACGTGGGTACGGACGAATCCGCTTCCACTCCTTGTACGTGTATAGTTTCAGAGACTATTTCATTCCCTTATCCAGGGTACTTTTCACCTTTCCCTCGCGGTACTTGTTCACTATCGGTAAGTAAATGTATTTAGCCTTTCCGCGTAGTCACGGATGATTCCAACAAGGCTTCTCGGTGCCCTTGTTGTACTTGGGACATAATGACCATCAAGTAAAAGTTTGGTTGTCATACGGGACTATCACCCCCTATGGTTTACCTTTCCAGGTAATTCTGATCACAAACTTTTTTGTAGACTTGATCTGTACTATTAAGGGTACAACGTCATCTCCCACAACCCTTTAGCATCCTCCTCTTAATAGGCTTTGACTCTCAATCAAAATACTCTCTGTCCGAAGACTTTGAAATATTTTTCAATCCAGCCAATGAATAATCTAAAGTTTTTGGCATACTCCCCGTTCGCTCGCCACTACTAGGGGAATCAACAATGTCTGTTTCTTTTCCTCTGCTTACTGAGATGTTTCACTTCAGCAGGTACCCGATAACATGGTACTATCCATGCTCACGTGGACTTAACTCCACGTAGGTTATCCCATTCGGAAATCTTGGACTCGTAGCGGTTTGAGACACCTGATCCAAGCTTAACGCAGCCTCACACGTCCTTCATCGGCATTTACTTCCAAGGCATCCTCTATACACGTTTAATGTTTTAATCCTCGATTCGATTAAATTTTTAGTTTTGAATCCAACTGTAAAGCAGCTATTCAGTTGATACTGATAACAGTTATAATAGTAAACTAAATTTTATTGTTTTGTCAAGAAAAATTTCCTTTTGAAGTCATTAGACAAATTTCTTGAAATCAAGCTAAATACGGCCACTTAGAAAAAACCCACATTTAATCAGATAAATTAATAACTGTTAATGTTTTAAATTCATTCAAAGTTCGTATGGATCCAGTTGAATACTCATTATTATTACAAAAAGTTTTTGCTATTCTCACAGGTTTGTGTTTCTTTGGGTTGACTCTTGTTATTGGTCTTGTTGACCCTAGAAGCCTGTCTCAGACTCTTTATTTAGTCTTATTTTTATTATTTATATTTTTTTGGAGTTTATTTGTACTGTTAGGTTTTTGGTGGTATACTTCTATCAAAAGACTAATTCTTTCTAGCGAAGGTATAAACTATTTGGTATTGAGGCAGGGATTATTATCAATGTTGATAATATTTGGAATAACCTTTATACTTACAAATATCTTAAATTTAGGATTACTTAGCTTACTTATTGTAATTGGCTTATTGATTATACTATGGATTCCGATTCACAACTAAACTCTCAGATCGTAGACCCCTATGCTCAATTTGATGATGGCTTAAAAAAGCCAAAGATAAACTATAATTATAATAAAAAGCTTAATTCGTTAGAAAAAATTACCATTGCTATTTGTGTATTTATCTTAATAGGTGTTGGGTTGTTTGGGTTTATTTCTCAAACCGCTGCAAATAGAGACACTCAAAAAGTAGAGGATATTTCTCAAGTATTGATTGCCTTGGAGCAGTTTTATAATAACTCTAGTACTATACCAAGTCAACGAGCTTATCCAGTTTCAGTTTGTTCTCAAAAACCCAATGAAGTGGACTATGAATATACATTGAGCGAGTACTTATCAGGAAGTAGGGAAAAGTTTGATTCTCATACTTATATCCAAAAACAATCTTTTCCAAATGATCCGTGGGGTCAGTATAGTACAATCTATAGTCAAAATAGAGTGACTACAAGAGATTGCCCTGGAGTTTTTATATCCGAGGAGCAAAACCCTGAAGATAATATATATAGTGACAGAAGGGCTTCTTGTAATTTTAATAACGGAGACCGTACTCAGAGAACTCTTCGAAATTGCTACCTGTATGGAAGTTCAAGTAATGGCGACAGTTTTGAACTAGCCTACTATAGCGAATCAAATGGTAGGTTTGTAATTTACAGTAGATACCGTGATAATCAATATCAAATTAGTTATAGCTAGTCTTTTTTATCGACTTGGTTAGCTGTGATTATAGCATTTCTAATTTGATCTGAAATATCAGAAAGGGCTGAAGGTGAGTGGGGAATTAATATTGTATTTGAGTTTGAATTACTAGTCACATCTTTTAAAGTATCAAAATATTGAGTCATAAGAACTAAATTCATAACATCAGCGGAGGAACTATCAGGGATGGTTTTTTGAAACTCATCCATACTAAGTCTTAACCCATCGATAATTGCTTTTCTTTGCTGGGCTATACCTTTTCCTTGTAGAGCTTTACTTTCAGCTTCGGCTTCAGCTGATTTTACTCTGAGAATTTTATCGGCTTCTCCTTTTTCAAGAGAGGCAACTTTGAGTCTTTGAGCTGCATTGATTTCATTCATGGCTTCTTTGACCTTGGCGTTTGGGTCAATATCAGTTACCAAGGCTTTTAGGATACCATAGCCAAAATCATCCATTTGCTGGGATAATTCAGCTTTAACTGTGTCAGCGATATCATCTTTCTTTTCAAAAACATCATCTAAGATTATCTGAGGAACTTTGGCTCTAACCACATCGAATACAAAGGAGGTGATTTGCTTTTCGGGGTTATCAAGTTTATAAAATGCTTCATATACTTTTTCAGGAATTACAAAGTATTGCACAGAAACTAAGACATCTACAAAGACGTTATCCTTGGTTTTGGTTTCTACCTTAACATCTAGTTGTTGGATTCGAAGACTGATCCGCCCTGCTATTCTTTCAATAAGGGGGATTTTGAAATTGAGTCCTGGACTTGCAATTCTTCTAAATTTGCCAAAGACTTCCATTACAGCGTTAGTTTGCTGGTCTACTGTAAAGAAAAAGCCAAACAAACTTACAAAAACTAAGATTAAGAAAATGGTGATGATATATTCCATATGCTTGAATTAATTGATACTCTAACCAAATCCCAAAAGCAAAAATTGGTCAATTCTGGTTTTAATTCTATCTACGACGTTATTACCCATTTTCCAAGATCAGTTAGAAATATTCAACCCTTTGCTACAAACTTTAATCCAAAAAACTCAGAAGTTTATTTATTTGAAGGGGTCTTAGAAAAAGTAGAGTATCGAAATGGTAAAAAAAAGTTTCTAGAACTGACTTTTAAGACCCCATTACTTCTTAAAGTATACTATTTTTCTGTTACCAATTATACTTCTAAGTGGCTGACTCCGGGGTCAATGTTTCAAGGGTTAGTTAGTTATAGAAAGGGGTTTTGGTCAGCTATTCAATTATCCAAGAAAAAGGAGCAATTGCAAGAAAATGGTTTTGTGCTAGGTTCAGCTATTGTTGAGCCTCATTTACAAGTGATTTACCCTGAAAAAAAGCAACTTGCAAACAGTGATTTTATAAATATTCACCAGCTACTTGATTCTAGATTTTATGTTTTAAACTTCCAAGGTTTGGTTCCTGAAAATGATATTTTCCCAATGCAATTCAATCTTGAAAAAATTCATAAACCTAATTCACTATCAGAATATAATCAATCCTATCACACCTGGCTCAAATTTAAAGTATTTTTAAAATTGTGTGTTTACAACTATTACAATCAATCACAAATCGAAATCCCTGGAAAATTAATTGATTTGGATCTTGATTATGTTAAAAATGTTGTAAAAAAACTTCCCTTTGAGCTTACAGTTTCACAAAAAACAGCAATTTGGGATATTTTAAAAGATCTATCAATTAACTACTAACACGGATTGAATTTATAATTTTATTCAGCCATGATTGAAACAGGTTGAGTAATTTGCCCATCAATTTTAATACCGACAGAAACAATTGATTTTACTATTAAGTCCTCGCTATCACTTGCTCCAGGGTTAAGAACATTCATGTAAATTGGATCTACAGCTTCTCCAACTTTTGGAATGATGATTTCTACTCCATGTTTTTGCAAATCTTCAATTGCTCTTTGTAAGGCAAGTTTGAGGGTTTCTACAAATTTATTGAGGTTATCTTCTAAGCCTTGGGGCAGATATTGAAAGGCCAGTACTACGTTATTTATATAAGTAACAATTGGTTCTATGATTTTTTTCTTGGAGGATTTGATTTTTTGTTCAATATCTAATTCGTGCTGCCTTGATAGCAAAGTGGCTTCAGCAATTTTTTCCTGTAAAGCTCTTTGAGTAGAAACAAGCTGTGTTGATTGCTCAGAAAGTTTTAAATTAGAAGCAGTTAGCTGCTCTTGTAAGCTAGAAATTATTTTAGTTGTAGATATTTTAGCCCTGATCTTGGCTGGAGTTATTTTAACAGGTTCGGGTTTAGATCCATTATTAGCTTGAGCTTTAGGGTCAATTTCTGGTGTTTGAACTGTTTTTTTGGTTTTAATTGATGGGAATTTTTTTTTGGTTGTATCTTGTGGCATAATCTCTAAAAGTCAATTGGAGCGGGTAGTGGGAATCGGACCCACATCATCAGCTTGGAAAGCTGAGGTAATAACCATTATACAATACCCGCTTATGGTCCAGAGAGAAGGATTCGAACCTTCGAAGGGAGACCCAGCAGATTTACAGTCTGCCCTCGTTGACCGCTTGAGTATCTCTGGAAGCCCTATAATGATAAGCTATAATTACTGAAATTGTCAAACTCAATTTATCTTTAGTTGAGATTTAGTTTATTATTTTTTCTACTTTTACTACACAAAACAGATATATGTAGTTTTCTAAAATTTAACAACCAAGCTTTTTAAGATAAGTATAATGAGAGAAAAGAAGACTTTTCCAACTTTGATAGGTTTTTACTTGGACTTGATTTTCTTTGAGCTCAGATAATACAATGCCGTAAAGAACTGGATAATGGATGGATGATATATTTGGAAATAAGCTATGGATTAAATGGTTGTTCATACCCACAGTCCAAAAATTTGTCATTACATCTTGAGGCTTATAGCTAGTTGATGAGTTTATCATTATAAGGGCAAATTCTTTATCAATTTTGTGATTGGAAGATAGATATATTTGTGAGTCATCAAAAAAATGCATTGGCTGATTTAACATCGCTACATACATTCCACCAATAACT
>JBBSJV010000041.1:0-12109 GCA_038256935.1 Patescibacteria group bacterium | reverse complement strand
CTTAAAATAGATTACGTCCGTTAAATCTGGTAGTCTAGCCGCTATCATTTGTAGGTCAACCTCGTGAGGGTCAAAGAAGATTAGTGACTTATCTCTATCTTCACAGGCTGAAAGAGCAGTGCGGATAAGGACAGTACTTTTACCTGAACCCGTTGAACCTAGTACATACAAATGTCTTCTAAGGTTTTCTTTTGGAAAATATACTCTCCTTTCTTCCCCTGTTGCTATATGAGATGTACCAATCAGAAGTTTGTCTTCCCCATCTTCCAAGAACTCAGGAGTGCTTTCAATTATTAATGACTTATTAGGTTTATAATTACCACGCTCTAACTTTGTGGGGTGAATCATTACGGCAAGCTCATTTGAGGTTAAAAATGACCCAAACCACGTGCGAAAATATGGAGTACATAAGTTTCTCGGAAAAGGTATCTAGAGCGTAATTTGAGAGCCTGTTGGCTACCAATAACATTCTTACTTACAAACTTTGATTTGTGACCCAGAATCTTAAATATAGAAGCAAGTTCACGGGCGATCTTTGATGAATTTCCTAGAGCGTAAATTTGAACCAAAAATAGCTCCCCCTTTTGCTTTTGACTTAAATTTTCGTTATCACTAGATTGTTTGGTGAGCCGTGTTCTGTTTTTTGCTTGAACTTGATCATTTTTGTAGATCAACCTCTCGATCTTATGATCTTTGTTTTGTGCAGGTCTCATTAAAAACAATATACTTCCTTTTTCTTCTGAACTCAAAGATGAAAGATAATCAATAAGCTTTGAGAATAAGGCTCTTTCTTCCAAATTGATTGTAAAGTAATTCTTATTAAGAACAATGCGTTTGGCGTAGCTCTTGTGGTACTCCTCCAGTGGCTCTTCCGTGGTCAGGCTAATGGTTAACCCTTTGATACTGGTTAGATACTTTCGTATAGACTCAACATTGCTTAAGCTTGAACAGGTGATAAGTAACGTCAAGTATTCATAGGTTTTGTGAATCTCAAAACTCAACCTCTCGGACTCATTAATGGCGTGAATACTACCAAAGAATGATCTCATTGCTTCAATTTGTCTTTGATCATCGTCAATCTCATCAGCTTTAGGAAAATGCACCTCCAGCTTATAAATCGATTTCTTTGAATCAAAATAGCCAGTAATAAAAATATATCCAAGATAGATAATAATTGATACGGCAACAACACCAATACCTAATTGAATATATGCCTTAGTTTCAGGCGGTAATTCGTTGAACCAATTACCCACCGTCTCAGGTATTGTATCGTAGTTAATTTCGATTAAGCTGGCCATATATTAATCAGTATATAATTGCTTATAAAATTCAGCAGTCTTAGGGCAATTTGCTATAATATTTTCCAAATAATCGATTTTCTCAAATTCATCAGCTGTATTTTCAATTGTTCCATAGTATAGCTCAATTTTACCACTCTTCACGATATCAAGGAACTCACGTATTCCCAAGCTTTCTGGGGTCTTTTCATACAAAAAGTTAAGTCGAGTACCTTGATTATACAATGAATACACAATGCCATTTTTGTTGCCATCTTCGGAAAGTTTAAACACGCTTTCAGCTCGTCTTGATGTTGCGAAACTAAAATAGACCTTAACTTGATCTACGTCCTCTGTACTAAAGCTTTTTTGGATATAGATTAGATACCTAAGGAGTTTATCAAATATTCTTTTGATCTCTTCTTGGCCTGTATCTGCTTCAAGACAAATTACTTTATGATAACTATCTTGGCTATTTGATCTGATCAATGCATCTGGGTATATATTGTATTCGTGATTACCAACCTTGAACCCAAGTTTGCATTCTCTATCATAATCAACATAAACATTAGCTAGAGCCTCAGAGTTGGCTATATAATCAAGCAGAAAACGAAATGTGATATAGTGGTGATGACGAAAGATAGTCTCTGTTCTCGTTGCTCCTTTGCTCCAAGATTTGTATGAATAGTTTGGCTTTATTTCCTTGCTGGCTCTATCAAAGCCTTTTTGAGTAAGAAAGATAAAACGCTCCCCTGGGTATTTTTGTTCAAATGATATAAACCCGTTGCGTCTCATGCTATGGATGAGATTATTGATCTTACTCTTATCTACTTCATAGCTTTCATTAAGTGCATACACCCAAGAAACTGGTACTACTTTTAAGACAAGAGTAATTTTGAGTATTAAATCTCTAGTAAATAGTAAGTGCTTTTTTTGAGACATAATGTAAGTTGTTCCGCCCAATTTTTGTTTAAAAATTGCACGGCTAAGTGGTTTGTGTATTCAAAGACAATACTAGTTTGTCAGCTTCATCAAGTAACAAGGAACTTGCTGGTTGATCGCCTAGTATATAGGTAATGACGGTTTTTGTTTCAAAACCCTCCCGTGAGACAAGTAATGGTAGCTCGTAAATATAGGTTTCTTCCCCGTCTCGCCGTATAAAGGAATCAAGGTCAACCAAAGCATAACCTTGGTTAGACGCAACCCTTCCTAGTTTAATAGTATCAATATTTCCTACTTCTAATGGATTATTAGTGGTGGTTAGATATTCTCTAGTTTCAGGAATAAATCCTGTAAATATTTCATCATCTGTGCTTACTCTGGTTAATCTAATAGTGACACGAATCAATAAACCATCCTTTGTAAATTCAATAGTTTCTTGCTCAGCGTTTTCTTGCACTAACCCTTCCCCAACCTCTCGCCTCCAACCTTCTGGCAAACTGGCTTGAAGGTCAAATATTTCCGTGCTTGGTTCACTTATCTGTTCCTGATCGTCTGTATTATTAATGCTTGGTAGTATTATAAACCAATAGTAAGAGCCTAATAAACCTACTATAAGGGTGATTGAAAGTATTATTTGGATTGATTTACGAGTCATAATTTTTGTGATATTTCCATGGTATAATTGACTGTCCAGCCTGTATTGACTTGATACAAAGCATTCTTGCCATTGAAGCTGTAGCCTTTAGTTCCATTTTGGACATCTTTATAGGGATCATTCATGACAAGTCTCCCATCTGCGGTATAGCCTTTAATAACGGCAATATGCCCTACGGGTGCAGACATAGAAACAATCAATGGATTACCAGCATCAATTGAATTTTTGACCTTTTCAAAACTAATTACACCAATATTATTAGCTCTCAACCCCATTCTGTTTAAATAGCTTACCATTCCCCCGTGACTACTCATATTGCAACTAGAGTCATAAGCAGTCATCCCAAATGCTCCCCCAATCTCTCTTGAACTACATTTGGAAGGTAAATTTAAACCTTGATCAGTATAAGAGAATTTCTTTAAATCATTTTCATTGTTAACATCATATGGTAGCTTGCCAAAATATCCAGCAACCATAGTCACGCTAGCTGCTCCACACAGTACTTGACCTAAGTCCCAATCAGACCCCCTTATTCTCCGCTTTGGAAATACTGGAGAAACAGAACCACCAGGGTCAAGCCATTGATTAAAGTAAGGAACATTTAAGACTACCGCATCAATCCCGTCTAAATTAGTTGCTTCTGAACCTAGATTAACATTGCCTCTTTCTTGATTCTGAATACTCATTACCAAGAGGGCAATGATCAAAAATGGAGTAACGGTAATTCCAAGTATCAAACCTAAATTTTTATACAACAACTGACCTAGTTTAGCACTTTGTAGCGGGTTAGCCCCCATAAGCGAGCCAATAATAAGAGCAGTGCCTTGAACAAGCTCAGTCAAAACATAATCCCCTGTTTTACTAGCAATTTTGTTTAAGTCCTCAGCTTGGTCGTGGTCGTGTTGTTTCATATTAGTCTTTTTTAGTTGAAAAACTACTGGTAAATACCAAATCCTCCTCACTCTCAAATACATGCACATTTAGTAACATATGCTCATTTTGACGGATAAGCAGTGTTTGGCCTCTATCTAGTGTCGGTAAAGCAAGTTCTTCTTGCTCTGTAAGTGGGAATACTCCATTACGCCTTATAAAGCCCATTGAAGCATAGTTTTGTTTGAGAATAATACTAGTCTCAGCTTGAGTGATAATTGTCTTTCCTCCATTTTCTTCTTTAAAATCCTCTGGGTTTTGAGTAATACAAACTAGACCAGTATTGCGTTTGCGAACGGTCTTGGAAAGGTCAATCAAAAACTCACGAGTCGCATGATACTTTAAAAACTTATGGGCTTCATCAATATAGATCATCTTTTTGCGTCCCATATTCTGCTCAATCAAATTATAGATAATATTTGAAAGTAAATACATGGTGGCCACTTTTAGCTTTTCTTCTTTAATCTCTGATAAATCAAACACTAGCATATCAGAATTAAGATCAATGGTCTCATTACTACTAAATAAGCCACTCATTGAACCGTCCTTTGAAAGGGTAATAATATCATCAATAAAGATTGCCCTCTCCTTTTTACATAAGTCTATAAATGCTTCTAAATTGTGCTTTTTTTGGCGATATAGTTTGACTAATAACTTATCTAATAAAGCCCCGTCGTAACGTTGCGGTTCAATAAAGAATCTAAAAAATTCTTTGAGAACTACAATATGATTTTTTTCTGCGTCTTCGTGGGTAGAGCCTGTAAAGAACGGATTAATTCCTTTATTCCTGCTAAATCTAACGGGTATTTGGTGAAAACTCTCGGCCAGCTTCACATACTCACCCTCTGGATCAATGATAATGTTTTGTACTCCTCTCACAGCAAGTCTACTCATAAGTAGCTTAGAAGTAACACTTTTACCACTCCCTGACATACCAAATATATTGACATTAGCGTTATCTGCCTTAAATAGATCAACTAATACGAGCGTACCATTATAAGCATCTCTACCAAGAAATATTCCCTCGGGATCATTGATATTTCTACTAAGAAAAGGTAATAAATAAGTAATAGCCCCTGTCTGTAAAATCTGTTGTTTGTCCTTTTGAGTCTCTAAAACAGGTATGGCTGATAAAAGAGCCTCTTTTTGGCGAGCAGTAGCTGTATTAAAGGTAAACCCTATATCTTGGCTCTTCTCTTGAAACAAACGGTCATACTCTTTGAGCTCCTCTAAACTATCCGCTGATATTGTAGCGTAAATACTAACAAAAAAAGCTTTTTCAATATCATGTACCAAATTATCTACAAACTCTTGAATCTCTCTGATCTCCCTATCAACTGTCTGATCTCTACCCCTGCCCTCTTTGCCTCGTATTATTTGCACTGACTCCAAAGAAGCAATCTTTCCATTGCCTTTTCTGATCATGTCTTTTTGGCTAGCCCCTTCAATGTGGTATGATAACTTAAAAGGAATGGGTAAATTAATAAGTCTAAAGAGAAAACTTGGATTAATAGAATTAGGTAAATCTGCAAGATAATATACTCTGACAAACCTATCATCAATCTCAAGGTGGCGATCTTTAATCAATACCCCATCCATGTGATATTTAGATACACCATTTTTGAGTAAGTTGTTTTTGATCAAGAAGAACCGTTTTAATGTCTTTTCATGTTCAAGTCTTTCTTTGACGTACTGAACAAGATTCAAAGCCATTTCTTTGGGCTTTTTGGATAAGGTTAACCGAGGCTGATACAATTCTTTAACCCGCTTTGTAACCTCACTTTGGACTTTTTGTTGCTCAAATTTATTTATCATACTCGCCTTATAAAACTTTGCAAAAACTCCTCTAAATCCTCCTCGACTAACTGACTGGTGCGAACCTTAGCATGATCTAGTAAGCTAGCTATGCGATCAGTTAGTTCCTGCAATTCACTAATAAGTTTAATGGTCTTTCGGCTGGTACTTGTATTACCCTTAATCTCAAACAAGATAAAATAGTCTCGAATTGGTACAATATTTTTGGATAACAAAGCTTGCATGTCCTTGATATATCCAGCCAGTTTATCTTCTCTAAAGTCGGCCATTTCTTTACTATGAAGACTTACTTGTTGCGTAGTAATGTGATCAAAGTGCTTGATATAGTCGCTTTGCTCTGCTCCCCTATTTCTCATCAGTATTTGAGTGTGAATACCTCTTTGATTATTAAGAAACGTCTGAATATTCTTGATAAATATCTGCCTATCTTGCTCTGATAAAAGCATAATATCAACAGGCTCAAGCTTGAACACGGTAACCACTTTTTCTTTGAATACAAGCAAATTATCCACCAAATCAAAATCTACGTCCGCAATCCTTGGTTCTTTTTTAGTAGTAAATAAATACCTCAAGTAAGGAATCAAAAGCGTATAAGCTGGTTGGCGATCAAACTCATAAGATAAAGTCATCCAGCATACGATACTGACAAAACCTACTACAAACACCCTAACCTGTAGATTGAGATCAGGGGTAAGAACTATGGCAGTTATCAGGACAATAAACGGAATACCCCAGCGTATCAATTCTTCTATATTGACGAGTTGACGTACGGCGTTCTGATTAATCTTTTTAATTTTGAGTATGCGTGCGTCTTTCATATATTAGTTTTTAAGAATATTTGCAATCTCCGTCCCTAATTGAGAGCCTCGACTTCCATCATCTCCTGAGTTAATAAGCTCAACAGCCTGACCAACTTTATCCTTTAGTGTATCACACTCTGACCTATAAACATCATCCACCTTATTACACTTAATACTTTCAAGCTCTCCATTAAGATCAATAAGTGAGGTTCTTACAAAATCATCTGAGCTTCCAGCACTCTGGATTTGAGACCATGAATCTCTTTTAATAGCCAAATAATCATCTGTATCATCTCTAAACGGTTCTTGAATAAAAATAAACAGACTAACCAAAGTGATAAAGATTGCTATAATTATGAGGTGGAATTTATTTGATTGAGACATATAGTATTAATTATTTGATTTATTGACCTTATCCGTGTAAACAACGGTTTTAGTAATTCTTGGTGTTGTATCAGTTATTTTTTCATTTGCCTGTTTCATTCGAGCCATTCGATTCTTACTAACTTGAGTTGTAGTAATACCATCAACCCCCTTGTCTCTATTATCATATTTAGCTTGATTAAGATTATCTTTGATCTGTGTGTCTTTGGCGTTTACTCCAAGTTCACTTCCGGTTCGTTGCTCATAAGTTTCTCGCCCTGCATAATTAGTAGTATCTTGAACGTTGAATTGACCATTTGTTTGATAAATCTCGTTTACAGGTACTCGGTCTTCAATTGCATCTTCTCTTGTGTTATATAATGCAGTGTAACCACCTTTTTGATCATGAGCGTAAAAGTTCCCCTCTACTCCAATAATTCCCTCGTTTGGATCAACAGCTCCTACTGTATAGTTTTGTTTAGTTAAACTCTGAGCTTGTTTACTCTGTGTAGGATCTGAAAGCCTAGTATTCCCAGAAGGAGTTGTTTTTTGAGTTTTAGCCTGAGCAGCTGATTTACCTTTACCTGAGAAGCCTTGAAATCCTCCTGATTTAGCCCCATCGCTTCCAATCGTACCTTTGCTCATATCAAAACCCTGTCCTGAGTTACCTGCACCTACCGTGGCTAAGCTTCGCCCTCCTATTACGCCAGCAAGACCAACGGCACCGATAACCCCACCAGTAATACTACCCAGCACTGAGTTAATCGCATTGCCTCCTCGTGTAATAGCACCGCCAACGATTTCAGAAGTAAGACCGTTAATATTATATAAGAACAATAACATTCCAATAAAGATAGCTATTTGCTCTGCTCCTACTCCCCCACCTTGAAGCATTTGCAGTAGAAAGGTTTGAATAATGGCATATCCAAAAACAAAGAAAGCTTGATGTAATAAGGTTCTTGTCCACGAGCTCCAGTAATTACTAGTATAGTTTTGTTCCATGGGACTACCATAAAAGACAATTACTAAAGGATAAATTGCAGCTAAGAAATACAACTTAATAAATCTAATAATAAACTGACCCAATACTAATAAATATAAGATCGTAATCAGAAAGATTGGTATCATGGCAATAACAGCTTGAAATATCTCAATAAATGTCCCTGTCGGGTTAGATATTGCCTGAATCCCACTTATTAAGCCATTATCCGTATCCCCAGCTTGTCTATATCCTTCTTGAACCTTGCTCAAAAATTCAGTTAAGAATGTAGTAAGATCTTTCCCACCTAAGATATATTCACAAAAGGCGTTTACTCCTTGGATTGAATAACTAAGTATAAAGGGGGTGAAGACTAACATGAATATAAAGAAGATACTTCTCCATAAGATTTGATTGAGGTTGCCACCTTTGCCTGAGTTAGCGTTTTTGATCAATATAAAACCCTCTATAGCTAGAAAGATAATGTAAATTGGAATTATAAGAGATAAAAGCCTATTACTAAACTCTCTGGCGGTTGGAAACTTCCCAGATGAAAAGGATATTTCGTTGGTGCTAACGCCTGAAACATCAGGAGTATTAGACACAAAAGCATCCAACATTGGTTTAAAGCCCTGTACCATACCTTTAAGAACCTCAATTGTCTTATAAGTCTGATCACCCACTACTCCACCGATTGGTGCGCTTTCCTCGGCCTGTAACAACTCAAACTCGTTATCCTCGTATTCAGTAACGACAAGTGGCTCAATGACTAAACCCTCACTAGTACTAGTACTAGGAGTATAAATAAAGCTTGGCTGAGTGTTTTCTATGGTTTGCCTCGGCGTTTCGCTGATATATGAAGCATTCGTAGAAAATGCAATGCTACAAAGCCATAATGAGACCACAAATAGAAGCACAAGACCTACTAATAAAAGTGACGTCTGTTTTCGATCCTTAGCCCATGCTTCCTTAAAAAAATTGAGGTAACGACCGCCAGCCTTCCCAAACAAATCAAAAAGGCTGTTGGTAAAACTACCTACATTTTCTCTTTCATTTTTAAAGAACATCTGCCGTTATTATTGTGAGCCTGAAATCAAAGCATTAGCGATAGGTTCAGCACCAAACAAAATGGCATTTCCTATAACTAAAGCAATAAAGGTATTTCGGATTCTTGCCTTAGCGTTAGCATCGTCACCAGCTGCAAGGAGTTGAAACCCTAGAATACCCAATACTAAAATATTTACAGGCAAAGCTAAGCTTTTGATAGTGTCATAAATATTGTTTAATAGCTGATTAAGACCGCCGATCTGGATTGCTTCTGCGTAAGCGAAAACTGGTAAAAAAGTGATTGCAATAAGACATACTGCGATTAACAGAGGTGTTGTTTTCTTCATAATACATCAATAAATTTAATAAATTCCTCTGAATTATGGCTGCCTATTTCCTGCATAAACATAGCTTTGAAGACCTCCCTATCTTCATTAGTAAGAGGTTTCCCCAGACAATATATGAGTTGAAACTCTTTTAAAATCTCAACCAAAACATTGACCAAATCGTAATTTGGGCTTTTATTCATACAAGTATTAAGTATATTTGAGAACTTTGAAAATTTGCAACCAAAATCAAAGTGATCTAGCGTCAAAAAAAATTAACGCATTGTCAAATCAAAAACTTATTATGTTACAGAAAATGATATGTTATATTACAAAAAAACTGAACTTTCAAAAAAACTCGATGTCTCTATTACAACAATAAATAGATGGATTTCAAATGCCGAGAAAGGTAAGAATAACCTACAGCTGACTACAGTTAATGACAAAATCTACATTGTAAATTCTTCTCATAATGATTCACTGTTCTTTAAGTTAAAAGGCAAAGGTTCTGTTTATAAAAATAAATCTACGCATATCTATGCGACTCCGGAAGAAAAATTCTACAGCACCTTTACTACTTCACAGGTAGTTGAAATTATTAACGCATTAAAGACAAAAAAAGAAATCCCTTTGAAATTAACATATATTAACGGTGGGGCAAAAATATGGAATAATATTATTGAGTCTTCATACAATAAAGGTGATTATGAAACATCTCTTACTGATGTTGAGTTGTTAAAAGAGGCCTCTTATTTTCTACTTAGGAAAAGCAATTCATATGATAAGGTAAATATTGTTGATATAGGTCAGGGTAACTCAATAACAACAAAGAAGTTTATCCAAAGTTTTTTAGATACTGGTAAATTAAACAAATATATCGCTATCGACGTGAGCAAGGAAATGAATGAAATAGCCGAGGCAAATATCAATAAATGGTTTCCTGGTCTAAATTTTACCTCGTATGTTCACGATATTGAAAAATATGATATCGCAAATATACTGTTTAATGAGAAAAAAGGCGGGAACGTTTTAAATATAGTACTATTAGTAGGTGCCACTATTGGAAATGTAAAAAATCAACGATGGTTATATGACAATATCCGATATGGTTTTGATGATAGAGACATTTTTATTGTGACTAACAAATTAGAAAAAGCTGATAATAAAACTGATTTTATAGAACCATTAACAAAACACCCCGAAAGGCATTTATGGATTCCTGATCTTTTAGGTATCGATTTAGAAAGCCCCGAATTAGTTTTTTACTATGATGAAGAAGAAAAAGCTAAAGTAGGATATTTGAAATTATCTAAACCCCACACTATAACATTCAAAGTAGAAGGTTTTGAAATAGTAGTTGAAATACCAAGTAATACAAAAATACAAATATTTTACCATAAAATGTCTGCTAGAGAAAATCTAATTAAAATTTTGGAGAAGGCTGATTTTGAGCCGATACATATGATTACGAGTAGCGACCACTCTCATATTTTAGTAACTTGCAAGTCACTACAAAATAACTTTTAGCGTTAGTACATAACTACGCATTAGACTTACAAACCTACTCTATATGCGATAATATAAAATAATTTGCCCTTTTTTGTTGACAATGCGTTAACAGTGATTGACGCTAGATTACATTGAATTTAGGTGCAAATTTATGCCAATTACAAACAAACAGCTTCTTTATTTAGATCAAGCACTGCTTGTCCCGTTGTTCCACTTCCTGCCATAAAGTCAAGGATTGTGGCAGTTGTATTTTTACATGATAATTTAATAAGATATGAAATCAAATCTTTTGGCTTCGCATTATCGAAAGGGACATCCCTACCTTCCAAAATTCCAAATATTCTTTTTATCTCTTCTTTACCATTTTGGTTGTAAGACAAATCATAAAATATACTATCTGGTAAAATTGAATCTTGATTATCTTTTTCATAAAATTTCTTATATACATTATATTTATCATTTTTAAGTTTTTTAAAAACTATCCTCCCATCAGTCAATAATTTTTTATAAGTATCTTTTGCACATATCCACTGCGTCTCTACACAACTACCATCTGGACATTCAATAGGATAAATCAATGTTTTTCTTAATGCTAAACCTGATTTTAGTGGTCTAATATAATATCTGCCTCTTTCCTCAAGGAATTCATCTTCTAACTTAAAAATATCTTTTTTATCTTCAGCCCTTTCAACACTAAAACCACTAATTTTAGATTTGTCTAATGCATAACAAAAGATGTATTCGTGTAAATCTACAAAATACTTACTTCCTTTGCCGCCACCATATTTTTTTCTCCAAACAACCTGGCTGATAAAATTTATTTCTCCAAAAACTTGATCGCATAAAAGCTTTAATTGTGCTTGTTCATTGTCATCGATAGAGATAAAAATGACGCCATTCTCTATTAATAAGTTTTTAGCTAATCTTAGCCTCTTCTCCATAAAATTAAGCCATTTACTGTGTCTATAACCATCTTCTTTATCAATGTACCTATCGTTGTAAATAAAATCCTTTTTGCCTGTATTATACGGAGGGTCAATATAAATTACATCAATTTTTTCTTTATGAGTATAATTGAGGCAAGTAAGGGCGTGATAATTATCTCCTTCTATTAAAATATTATCATCGTTGGTATCAGTTTTGATTCCCCTCTCTTTTACTCTCTGTAAAATAGGCAAGTTATTTTCACAATCCAAAACCACCTGTTCGGGTTCTTTTTCACTATCCCAAACTAAACCATATCTTTTTGATTTAAGTTCTTGTGCTTGTTCTTCTACTAATTTTAGCAGTTCTTCTTTAGATAAATTTTGATAATTAGGCATATTTTAGACTATATTGACTTGTTTTTAACCCTATACTTAGTGGCTTTTCCCTCGCCCACGGCTTCCACTTGATTCATTTCAATTAGCTTTAACAGGGCTTGCCTGACTGTAGGTGATGGTATTTGGGCTATGCTTTGTACTTGT
>JBBSJV010000040.1:0-12310 GCA_038256935.1 Patescibacteria group bacterium | reverse complement strand
TGGTTAGAGCCTCACCGGCAATTGTCACCCTGAATTTATTTCAGGGTCTTTTGTTTTTGTTGGGGAAATGGTTTGATGACTTAGGGGTGTCGATGAGGGTATCGAGTTTGCGGGGGGGGGGTGGAATGGTAGGTATTGTGACACGGGTTTGGGATATCATTCTTTTAACGGGGTTTTGTTGAGTTACTTTTAGATACTTGTAATATACATTAAAATATAATAAACTCTTAATCATACTAAATTTTGTAGGTATAGTATTATGAGTACAAAGTTATCGGATAAGAAACCGTGTGAATCAAATCAACTTATTCAATTTGCTGCCCAGCGTACGGTGTTAGCTTATGAAAGAAATTCCATGGCGGCTATTAGAACAGGTTTTTCTTCATTTGCTTTAGGATTTGCATTATTAGGTTTATTAGAAGATAAATTTTTCTATATAACTACTGCATGGCTGTTGTTAATCTTAGGTTGTGTATTCTTATTGATAGGTTTTGTATATTACCCATTCATTAAAAATAAAATCAAGAAAACAGAGTTTGACCTACATAATAGTTCGTAACCAAACTAATAGCATATCCTATTTATTAAAAATAATCGGCTTCACTAGCTGGTTTGTCTCCTGAGATTTTGAATTCACCAAGATCGTCTAATTCTTCTACTGAACTTTCAACTTTGGATTCGCTGCCAGGTGCCATTTTGCCAAATTCACTTTCGATGTTATCTGATGGCTTTACAACACTGATGAAGGCTCCCCAAGTTGGTGTCGCATCCTGTGGGATATAAACTGCAATTTCATCACCAATATCAAGGCCTAGGTTTTTCATAGCGTAAGTTGCACTAGCCTTTAAAACCTTTACTGGGTTTTTGTGACCATCTACTAAAGCTACATAGTTATCACCTTCGATTGTAAAGGTTCCAGTTACTCTTTTGCGAGGGGTTGGCTGGATTAGTTTAAATATCTCTCTTTCAGGTGTGAGTATCCATTTCATTCTATCACCGATGACTAATTGAGTTTTACTGGCGTAATTTTGAGGCACTGGATACATTTGAGAGTTGTCTCCGACCATGTTTTCCCCGTCAAAATATCCTTCAACAACTTCTAATGCGCTGCTTTCGTCTTTGCTAGCTGAGCCTGGAGTAAGAATACTACTGGAGCTGTTTACTTTAAGACCTTTTTCAGCAGCCATTTGCATAGCAAGCTCTTTGGCATTTCGAAGATTTTTCTCGGCTACTTCAATCAAACTTAGGATTGTTTCTAATTTTTTAGATGACATAGTGGTATTTGTTAATATTTGTATTATCTTTATTATTATTGTATATTAAAACTAAGTACAAAACAAAAATGTGTCAATTAGAAGTTGCAAAAAGTTGTTAGTTTTTTCTGATATTTTCAAGCTTTAGAAGGTTGTAAAACAAGCATAGCACAGTTAATTTTCCTATCCCTCCTGGGCTAGGTACTAAGATATTTGAATCATATAGATTTGAGGTATCAACGTCGCCTGTTAAGACACCATTATCTTCACTAGTAGCAGCATCAATAATAATTGTCTTTGGGTTTATATAGCTTTGGTTAATAAGTTTTGTTTGACCGGCTGCTGAGATCAAAATATCTGCTTGAGAGGTTAATTGCTGAGGATTTTTTGTGAACTCATTGATTGATACTATAGAACAACCAGTTTCAGATAAATATTTAAGTAACGGTTTACCTACTAATCTGCCTTGTCCTACAACTGCAACAAGTTTGCCAGATAAATCCAAAGAAGTATCTAATTTTTGCTGTAGAGGCAAATTCTTCTCAAGTAGTATATCTTTTAAAACCAAATCAATTGCAGCAATGGTAGGGGGGTAAGTATTTGCTTGCCATAGATTAAATGCTTGATTTCCAAGTAAATCCACATCGATTTGAAAATCAAGATTGTTAACCAAATCCATAAGCTCTTGGGGAAGGGGAAGTTGAAAGATCAGGCCTTGTTTATTTAAAACAGTATCACTGACAATTTTCTCTAATTGATTCCTCTCCCAATCCTGATATTTAAATAGATTTACTTTGATTCCTAATGCAGTCGCGATTTTGGTTTTAATATTGATATATTTAGAAGAAGCAAAGTCATCACCGATCTGGACAATATTCAATACTGGCTGATTTTTTGATTTAGCTACTTTATCTTTGATAAAACTGTAGAATTGAGACTTGAGCTCTTCGCTGGTAATGATAAGTGCCATAAGTAATTTGTTTCATAGTCATTGACAATTGGCAAATATCTGATTTGTATGCTAATGATTCAAAGGTATCCTTTGCCGCACTTAATAATATGAAAAAACCTAAAATTGTATCCCAAAAACTCAAGCCAAGGGCTATGATACAAGTTGAGAATTTGCAAAAATCATATAGAGATTTTGAGGCAGTAAAAGGTGTTAGTTTTGAAGTCTTTACTGGAGAGATATTTGGGATTTTAGGACCAAACGGGGCAGGTAAAACAACTACTTTGGAAATACTTGAGACAATTTTAGAAAAATCTTCAGGGTCGGTTTTAATCGATGGGTTGAATCTGGATAATTACCCAACTAGGATCAAGCATATTATCGGTGTGCAACTCCAAGAGTCAGGGTATTATCCTAATTTGAACCTACTGGAAACTCTAAACTTTTTTGCAGACATTTATGGAGTTGATATAAAGGCAATGGAATTATTAGAGAAAGTAAATCTTCAGGATAAATCTCAAAACCGTGTGGATACTCTATCAGGAGGGCAAAAACAAAGATTTTCTATCGCCACCACTCTTGTAGCTGATCCAAAGATAATCTTTTTAGATGAGCCAACTACAGGGCTTGACCCGCAAGCTCGCAGAAATCTATGGGAGCTGATTAAAGAGCTTAAAAAACAAGGCAAGACTATCTTGCTTACAACTCACTATATGGACGAAGCAGAAGAATTGTGTGATAGAATTGCCATTATGGAAAGTGGGCAAATTTTAAAAATAGATACAGCCAAGAACTTTATTCAAGACCTTTTAGACACAGGGTTTGTAAAACCACAGCCTGCAATGGGAGCAAGTCTAGAAGATGTATTTCTGGAATTAACTGGTAAATCATGGCGAGATTAATATGATAAATAACTACAGACAAATCAAAGGGTTTTTTGTGTCATCGACACTATCTCTTGTGCGCACCCCCACAGCTTGGATTTTTGGTTTTGTCTTTCCACTGCTTTTTGTAGTAGGGTTTGGATTTTTAAACACTCCCAGTATAAACTCTATAAATGTTGGTTGGGTTGAAGGTAATAGCACTGATGCTAGCATTCAAATAAAAGCTTATCTGAATAGATCTGATCTGATAATATTAACAGAAGATAAGGAGCAAGACCTTCTCAAACTGTTATCAGCTGGGGATTTGGATGCTGTAGTCAAGTTAGAAAATACCACAATCCTAGTCTATAGCAATGCTAATAGGCCTGAAAACGTAAATTTTTTAAAGCAAAACCTGGACCAGATAAACGCTGAATTAACCTTGCAATCACTTGGAATACAAGATACTCAATACCAAATCAGTGAACAAGTCTTAAATGCTAGAGAAGTCAGATACATTGATTTTGTCCTACCTGGAATCATTGGCTATTCAATAATGTCTGGGGCAGTATTTGGAGTGGCTTTTGGGTTTTTAACTTTACGAAAGAACATGGTACTCAAGAGAATCTTTGTAGCTCCAGCCAGAAAAACCAACTTTTTATTAGGGCAAACTCTTTCCAGACTCATTTACATACTACTTCAAAACCTAGCTGTGATCACCTTAGCAGCAGTCGTATTTGGTTACTCTCCAAGAAACGGCTGGACTGCTTACCCTGAGATAATAGTTGTAATGAGTCTTGGGATATTAGTATTTTTATCCATTGGGTATCTTATAGCAGGGATTGCCAAAACAGAAGAATCAGCTTCACCACTGGCTAATCTTGTAGTTTTCCCGCAATTGATACTATCAGGCACGTTCTTTCCAGTTACCAATTTACCTACTTGGATAGCCACCTTTGCAGGGCTTTTACCTCTAACATATTTAAATCAAGCACTTAGAGCAGTGAGTCTTGAAGGTTATCATCTTTGGAATATAGAAGTAGCTGCAGCTATGGCTGTAATGCTAGGATGGACTCTATTATGCTTTGGAGTTGGTAGTAAGGCTTTGAGTGTGGTAGATTAATCTGTCATGTTGAGATTGCTTAAAGGCTAACTCTAATACTTCTAGTTCCGCTGTTACAAGAGCTATCTGAGTCGAAAAGTCTAACTCGGTTGACTTAACAATTGTAGGTTCTCTTTCACTAGTTTGTGTCATATTTTGATCTTAATTAATTCAAATTGTTTTTAAAAATGGCCTCCTTTAGGCTTAATTGATATTTAATTCTTGTAAATACCATGCTTTATCAATAACATTTGACTAGACCAAAAAAGTGGATTACAATGTTTAATTAGCACAAAATAAATTGTGTTTTTTACAAAAAAATATACATACACATATGGTTTACGGAAAAACTCTTAAAACAATGCTCGGCCTAGCCGCAGCCTCAACTATGGCTCTTAGTACAATTGTACTACCAGCTAACGCTCAAGCAAATACAACAGCTACTTTAGATGTCACCCCAGGTGCTCTTACAATGTACGCTGCTGATGCTACAGATAATAACGATCTTTGTGCCAACGGGTCTACTGCTACTATTACAGTCAGAGACGATGCTGGTGTAGATTCTTCACTTGCATGTACTGCTGCTGAACAAGCTGTTAATTTTGCAGCTGTTAGCGTACTATCTACTAGACAAACAACAGATACAATTCTTTACGATACTCTTTTTGAAGATTTAACTGGTTCTGAAGCTAACATTTATAATGTTTCTGCTACCTTTGGAAATCTTATCAATGGTTCTGGAGGATCTAACGTTGTTTTAGGTGCTAACCCAGATTTAGCTGGTGATGAAGTTTCAGGTATCGCTTACGCTCCAACTGGTGCTGATGCTGGTAAATTATTCTGTTACATCGATCCTGCAACTAATGGTGCAATCAAAGGTATTGCTCCTGGTGCTGCTGGTGAAGCTGTTAACCAAGCTTTATTTACTCCTGCTTCTGCTTCAACTATCATCGACAACGCTACTGCTTCTGCCGTATTTGGTAATGCTTCTGCTTCTGTCGCTGGTCGTTACGATATTGATCTTGTTGATTATGAATGCCGTCTTCCTGCTTTCTTGGATGCTGCTACATACACTCAAGTCTTATCTTACACAGTTGCTGCTTCATAGTAGTTACAAATTTGGGGATCTTCGGGTCCCCTTCTTTTGTTGCTTAAGAATTGGTATTGATAATCTCAACTCTTAACCAATACAAGTTTGGTTAAACTGCAAAAAAAATAAAATAATTATGTTCCCAAAAATAAATTTAAACAAAATCATGGCAACCGTCGGTGTGCTATTTATGGGGGTCACTTTGATCTCTCCACTATCTAATATTAACTTAAACGCTCAAAAAGTTGGTATCACTCCATTTAATGAACAAGGACAATCTAGACGTGTATTTAATTACGTAGTAGACGCTGGAGCTACTATCAATGATAGCGTTGTTATCACAAATGGTGATGAAGTAGATGGAAAGGCAGTCGTAAGAGCAAACGATGTAAAGCTTAACTCTGGAGGTAATGTTACTTTCAAAGAAAATGATGAAACCAACGATGCAGTTGGAAATTGGATTAAATTAGCTGAAGGTGATGTAACTATTCCTGCTTCTAAAGCACTTAAAATCCCATTTACAATTAACGTACCTGCTGGAACTCCTGCTGGAGAATACGCTGGTGGTATTACAGTCGCTCCTGGAAATGATGTTGAAGAAGCTGCTTCTGGTGTAAGTATCAAAACTCGATCTGGAATCACAGTTTACATCCTAGTTAAAGGTGATCTAAAAATCGATAATGAAGTCAAAGATTTCTCAGCAATCAACCCAAAATCTGATACTTTTGAAAAGGACTTAGCTTTCCAAGGCTATACTGATCTTGATAACATGGTTGCGAAATTTTATACTAAGAACTTAGGAAATATGTACTCTGATATCAAAGGAACCTTAGAAGTTACATCTACTGATGGAAGTAGTAAATCTTTCCCAATTGCTAAAGTTTTAAACCTTGGCTCTGAAGGAGACTTTGTCTACCAACAAACAAAATTACCATATAAAGTTGGAACTACTAAATTCAAATTAACTTACGAATCAATCGCTCATAGTAACTACGATGTAGACTTTAGTATTTCTGATAGAAGTAAAGGTGTTATTGAATACGAAATGACTCTTACTGAAGCTGATCTTCAAAAATTCCAAGAGATTAAAAACAAACTTAAAGATCAAAAAGTAAACAACAAAAACATTGCTACTCAAGCTAACAAAACTGAAGATTTCTCAGTAAAGGCTTTAGAAGAGGGAGAAGAAACAGCAACAGCTGCTACTGACAACACTCTTTTATACGCTTTAGGTGGAGGATTAGCTGTAGTAACTTTAGCCTTAATTGGAGTTGTCATCTACTTTGTAATGAAAAACAAAAAGAATAAAAAAGAAGACAAAACTGATAAAGTTGAAGTAAAAGCAGGTAAAACTTCAAAGAAATAATCACTGGTTACAAACTTGTATTTATCCCCCCGAAAGGGGGATTTTTCTTGCCATAACTACTAGAATATGTTTTTAAACCACTATGTCTAATATATTACCATATTTTCAAGATAATGATAAACGAGCTCGTAGAGCAATTACTTGGAATATTATCTCTATAATAACAGCCATTGTTGGAACTATCATCGCTGTAGTTCTGATTGTAGTATTTGCTTTTTCAGCATATACAGCCCTAGGAAGCTCTTCATCAGAAATAGATTTTAATAGTGTAATCCCAGCTGCTGGAATTGGATCATTGTTTATTATTTTTGCACTTTTATTAGTAATTTTTGCTGTGCTTATAGTTGCCGCTGTCTTTTACTTGATGTGGCTTCATAGAGCTCATCAAAACGCTGTAGCTATTTCAGGGGAAGAGCTGATACTTTCAGCTGGATGGCATGTTGGATTTCACTTTATACCATTAGCTAATCTAGTAATGCCATTTATTTTAATGTATCATGTTGCAAACAAATCAGCTAAGGGTGCATTAACTTTGGTAAAATGGTATATTGGCTTATCTGTTACATCAACAATTTTATCTGTAATGTCCAATATAATTGGGTACACAATTACTAATATTGATCAAACAAGTAATTCAATAGGAGCTCTTTCAGCTATTAGTTCCGTTATCGGTCTAATAAGTCTGCCAATAAGCATCGCTTTGATAATAGTGTTTATTTTTGTTATTCACATGATTAACAAACAACAAAAAGTCACAGCTGAAGAAAAAAAGATGGAGATTAGAGAGATTTAATAAAGTTGTAAAATTACTCTGTGGTCTACTTCTGTCACCCTTGTAGATGTCAAAACATTCGTTTACAATTTGGTGTCATCGCGGAACTCGTTTCAGGATCCCATAGTAATCTGGGTTTAACCTCAAATAAAGTATTTACAATGGATCATTAACTTAATCTATCCTTGTTTAAAATTAGACTATGCTATTTAACATTTGAAATTGAGCATAAATTAGCCACCACAGGGGATCCTGAAATAAATTCAGGATGACAGGTTGATTTTGTCATTAAAATTATTGACATCTACAACCTCGCACTTATTGCGGGGTCTATTTTTTCGTTTTTGTAGAGGAGAGCCCCTGCTCTCCATGGAAGGCGGGAGCCTTCCGCTACATTAATTTACTTCACAATCACATTGAATATCCTCTTTGGAACGTAGATTACTTTTACAATCTCTCCTTCAAAATACTTTACCAGCTTCTCATCTTGTTTGACTTTTTCAAGAACTGAATCAGAATTATCTTTCTCATCTACCAAAACCTCACCTCTAGTCTTCCCATTAATCTGGACTCCGATTACTACTTCATCATCTACAGTTAAAGACTCATCAAAGACGGGCCAAAGTTGTTTGTGAATACTATTTTTAGCTTCAAAACCTTGACCTTTATGATACAAATTTTGCCAAATTTCCTCAGCCATAAAGGGAGCAAAGGGTGCTAAGACTTTTAAAAACCGAGCAAATTGAGAATTAGAAACACCTCCAATTTCATCTACCAAATTACTAAACTTCATATACTCAGCAACTGCTGTGTTAAAACTTAAATCTTCAATGTCACTTCCAATTTTTTTAATTAATCTATGCAAGCTTGATTCAATTTTTTCATTTTCAACATCTACAATTTTATCCTGCATTTTCCAAACCTTATCCAAAAATCTTTTAACCCCCTTAATTGTGCTTGTACTCCAAGGAAGGCCATCTTTAAAGGGTCCCATAAACATTTCATAAGTACGTAAACTATCAGCCCCAACTTCATCGCAGACGTCGTTTGGATTGACTACATTACCCCATCTTTTACTCATTTTCCTAGCATCTTCTCCTGCTACCATGCCTTGATGCCTGACACGTAGAAACGGCTCATCAAAGTTTATTAAACCAGCGTCAAACAAGACTTTAGTGAAAAATCTAGCATACAACAAATGCATGTTGGAGTGTTCTGCTCCAATAATATATTGATCCACAGGCATCCACTTTTTCATTTCCTCAGGGTCTGCAAAAGTGTTGTCGTTAACCGGTGAGCAGTACCTAAAAAAGTACCAACTGGAATCAACAAAAGTATCCATGGTATCAGACTCACGTTTGTAGCCAGTGCCATATTTTTGAGCGGACTGGTGAAACTCTTTGTGATCCAGAAGTGGCGACCTGCCTGTAGGTGCAAACTCTACATCTTCTGGTAATATCACAGGTAGATCAGTTTCAGGAACCAATTCTACTTCCCAGTCCCCATCTGTCATCCCACCCTCACCAGTATTTTCTTTTGGTTTATAAAGAACTGGAATAGGGCAGCCCCAATATCTTTGACGCGAGATTGACCAGTCGCGAAGTCTAAAACTTAGCTTAGCTTCTCCAGCTCCAAGATTGATCAAATCATTTAAAATAAGTTCTCTTGCTTGCTCAAAATTTATCCCAGTGTATTTTCCAGAGTTTATCAAAGTATGTTTGATTTTTTCAGGTTTGATTTTTTCAGAGTAAGAGATAAACTCTTCTTTATCAGCAGTAAAAATAATTGGAAGAGAGTATTTATTTGCAAATTCAAAATCTCTTTCATCATTTCCAGGGACTCCCATAACTGCCCCAGTTCCGTAGTTTGAAAGTACATAATCAGCTACCCAAATCTCAATCTTTTCTCCATTTATTGGGTTAATGGCAAAGCTTCCAGTAAATAATCCATTTTTATCTTTATTCAAATCAGTTCGCTGCAATTGAGATTTGGATTTAGCTTGTTCTTTGTACTCTGAAATCAAGGCTATATTTTCGGCTGTTGTAACAGAATCTACCAATTTATGTTCAGGAGAAAGAACTACAAAAGTACAACCAAAAATGGTATCATGAGCAGTTGTAAATACCCTGATTTTTTCAGCACTTCCTTCAATTCTAAAATCAACTTCAGCTCCAACACTTCTACCAACCCAATTCCTCTGCATCAATTTGGTACTATCTGGCCAATCTACTTTATCCAAGTCATCAATTAATCTATCAGCGTAATCTGTGATTTTGAAAAACCATTGACTCATCATGCGTTGTTCAACTACTGCCCCACTTCTCTCAGCTGTGCCATCTGCTAAAACTTGTTCATTAGCTAGCACTGTTTTATCCACTGGGTCCCAGTTTACAAGTGAGTCTTTTTTATAAGCCAATCCTCGTTTGTAAAGAAACTGGAAAAACCACTGCGTCCAGCGGTAATAATCAGGTCTGTGTGTACCAATTTCTCTATCCCAATCATAGCTTAGACCGATTTTGTTAAGTTGATTCTTACTAACCTCAATGGTGTTTTCTGTGTTTGGGCGGGGGTGAATACCAGTTTTGATGGCGTAGTTTTCAGCAGGCAATCCAAAAGCATCCCAGCCCATTGGATACAAAACTTTATAACCTTTCATCCTCCAGTATCTGGCTGTCACGTCACTTCCTACATAGCCTTTGGCGTGGCCAACGTGCATTGCGTAACCTGAAGGGTAGGGAAAAGTTTCTAAGATGTATTTTTTTTGATCTCCTTGGTTTATGTCAGGTGTTTTATAAAGCTTAGTTTCTTGCCATTTTTGGATCCATTTGGCTTCGATTTGCTGATGATCAAATACTTGTGACATAATACAGAGTATTAAAACCCTTTAGCTAAAATTTGTAAAGCAGAGTTAGTAATCTATTTTGACAGTAACAAGAAGATGTGATTATGTTCACATTATAATAATTTATTTATGAATCAAGTAAAAGAGGAAAATTCAAATGCCAAAAAAGGGTTTTTAAACCTTAGAAATATATTGATTATCACAGGTATTCTATCTTTGATCGTAGTTTCAGTCATTGGTTTTTTTGGATATCAATTTTATCAAGAAATCCAGCTTAGTCAAAAAGTAGCTGAGTCAGTAAATCAAAGTAGCGGTGATTTAAATTCAATATCTAGCCGTTTAGAAACTATTGCAACTGATTTGGAAGCTCTTGAAAACGCTGATCCAAGTGAATTTAATATTGACAAGGTGGCATCAGACCTGGAACAGTTAGATGTTGAAATCAGCGAAGTAAACAATAATATCCAAGATGGCCCTGTTCAAGAAACACAAGAATTAGCAGTGCTATTAAAAGATTATTTGAATGAAGTTTCTGATCTTACAGTGCAATCTAAAGTCTTGGTTGCAAATTCTAAATGCTTGTTAGAATATTTTGAAAATATTGATAAATTTGGCGATGCAGTAACTGGAGCAAATGAGAATATAGCCATTATTTCCAAAGCCTATATGGACTCGACTGAGTACCTTGTAAGTTTAGAAAATTGCTACAGCGAAAATAATATTGAAGTAAATGGCGATCTGAAAGGTAGATTAAATGCCCTACAGGTTTCGACAAGAGCAGTTTCTGGAAATCTAGATATTGCTGAGACAAGTTTATTTAATGAATCCCGATTTAACACTGACATTGATAATTTCAGAAAAGACAGTGAGGCCCTTCTCGATGAATTATCAAAGCAATTTGATGCAAGAATTGAAAGTATTGAGTCTTTTAACGGAAAAATAGAGGGAAAAGCTGAGATTATAAATACAAAGCTTGAAGAAATTAGAGTCAAGTATGATCTGGTTGAAGTTTAGTAAGATTAACCAAATATTTAATTTTAAATAAGTTCTAGCTCTACATCAGCAAAATAGGACTAATCTTTTTTATTCTTATCAGAGGAGGCTAAGGTTGTATTTTCAATCTCCAAATCTTTTTTGTTATCCAATAGGTAAACCACAATCAAGATACCAATTACAACAAAGGCTAGAATTTCTGGTCCTAATCCACCTGTACGAGGAGTTCCAAAGATTGGAGTAATCGTAATCGTGCTACTATCACTTACTTGAGGAATATTGACTGAGATAAGCTCCGGACTCCTTGCTACTGCAGTATTAGTTGCAGGTCCTGCTGGGGCGTTGTCTTTGACTCTGACTCTAAAGGAAACTGTACCGCTGGTACCTGAATTCAAATTACCTAGATTCCAAGTTAATGTTTTAGTTGCATTGTTGTAACTACACTGCCCGCAGGTTCCTGGTATGAACTCAAACTTACTATCATCTAAGGTGTCAGTTAATACTACGGAAGTTAAGTTACCAGAACTTGCAGGAACATTGTAAGAAATAGTATAAGTAAAGCTTTCTCCTGGTCTAATTTGAGAGACACTTGCAGTCTTATTCAAGATCAGATCAAAAGTTGTGACAATCACTGTTGATACACCGTTGTTACTATTTAGAATGGTGTTGTTGCTAACTTGCTGATTGTTTTGGTAGGTCAAATTTGGGTTTAGCCTTACTTGTAGCGTCACGTTTCCGGTTTGGCTTGGACTTATATTTCCTATATTCCAACTAATTTCACGGCTATTTGAATCGTATGAACAAGATTGTCCTCCACTACAGGAATTGTCTACATAAATCAACTCATCTGGTAATGTATCTCTAATTACAGCGTCAAAAACCGTATCAAGAGTTTGGTTATTATAGTTTATTGTATAAGTTATAGGTGCCAATTGATTTAGATCAGTATTTGTTATATTTATTTGATATTGACTGGCAGTTTTGGATAATTGTAGGTTTGAAGGGATTACTGTAATAACCACGTTACTACTTTTATCTGGGGTTTGATCTGTTCTCACTGTTGCAATGTTATCAATGATT
>JBBSJV010000039.1:0-12485 GCA_038256935.1 Patescibacteria group bacterium | reverse complement strand
TCACACTCATCAAGACTCACCACATCGTTTTCTCCGTCAAAGGCAAGGCGAGTGTAGGGGTCAGTATCAGGTTGCTCATTAGAAGCAAAAAGATTTTGAATCACTGTAGAAGGTTTGTATTCTTCAGGCAAGGCAATTTCAGCTGCTAGTGTCCCAACTGATCCCAGGGAAATAAATAGTAAAAGGGAGGCTAGAACAGCGTGTTTTGTAAAGTAAGTTATTGTATTTTGTAAGGGCATAAATAATGAATTTTTAATGTTTCTAGTTTTTTTATAATTTTTAAATCCTTGAATTTTGGCATTAATAAATTGTGGGCTAAGTTCTAGCCAAGGTTTGAGTTCGTCAGGGGTTTGAAATGGGTTTTTGCGAGTCATATATAGATAATTTAATTATGTAATTTCCAGATATCTAGGCAACTTTGTCTTAGTTTTTTGAGGCTTCGACTTAGTTTTTGGCGAGTGTTTTCAGCAGTTAATCCAAGCTCAATACAAACTTCAGTGGCTTTGCGATCAAGCATAATGACTTGCTCAATGATTACCAGCTCAATGTCTTTGAGGTTTTTATTGACGCAGTGCATCAGATCTTTGATTTTTTCTTGGTAGTGAAATGAGCGGTTATCTTCAATCTCAGGCTCCACTTCAAAATCTGTGTCAATAAGTCCAATTGCCATGGGGTTTTTGGATTTTTGCCTGATAAAAAGAGCTAAATGATTGTAGGCCACTTTCCACAAAAATCCATGAGGATTAGCTATAGTTTTAGTATCATCTAACATGTTATCCAAGAAAATTGTAATTACAATGCTAGTTAGATCCTCTACATCATCTCGATTATTGACCCGTCTAAAATAGTATCCGTACACACTGGGGTAGTACTCTTCCCATATTTGTTTTGCATCCATATCAATAATATGTCAGTATATAAAATAAGTTTAGAACTTGCAAGCTCTACCAGACTAGTTGCATTTGTTGCAAAAACGTGACAATTTAATATTCTTAATAAATCTAAAAGCTTGAGAAGTCACTACCCAAAAAAATTGAATTTTATTTTGATCAGCAAATTATAAGTTGTGAAAATAATTTCTTAATTGAGCCTTTAATCAACCAGGGCATCGAATGTAGAGCAGTCTTTGGGTAAATATTGACAGCCATGTTTTGACTAGACACTCTCATTTAAGATTGAATTATGACTGAAGCAGCTGAAAACTTTAGTATAAAGAAAGAAAATAGCACAATGTTATCTAAAACTGTAGAGTTATTATCTAAGGTAGATGATTTGGGGAAAGTAATTGAAGAAAAGGGCTATAAAATAAATCTATTAAATTTGGATGAAGAGAGCTCTAATAATCTTGATAATTTATCAAAAGAATTGGTATCAACCAAACAAACAGATTTTTTATTCCAAATCATCTCCACTTTGTTTGAAATCCTAGACTTATATTTTGAATCCAGTCAGGGAAATCGAAGTGAGGGTAAGCAACAATTCGTAGAAAATATATATTTTGGTTTACAAGATTTTATGGAATTTTTGGCTCATAATACCTCAGAGTACTACATGTATATTTATTATCAAAATAAACTTGATTCAATAAGGATAGAGTACGATTGGCAAAATATTTCTTAGTCTTGTTCTAAGTCTAGATTCATTACTTAGTTGACGTATCAGGTTTTAAGACAGATCGTCATGATGTAATTAGTTTATTATGTTTTGGAATAAAAGGCAGTTAAATAGTCAGCATGGAAATTCAACAAGGTCATATTTTTCATTTATCTGCGATAATGATATTTATCTCGATTCAGGTTGCCAAACCCTGCGTCCCGATAATGTGATAAATGCTGAAACTGAATATTACAGGCAGTACAATGCCTGCGGACACAGGGTCAAATACCCTTGGGGAGAGAAGGTTGATCGTAAAGTGTCTGAAACTAGGAATGAACTGCTAAAACTTGTTGCAAAGACTGATATAGACTAATCTGTAGCATTTAACCTAAACGCCACTAGTGGAATCAACATGGTCTTACATCAATTAAACGCTGATAGTTTTAATCAAATTATTACTTCTGAAATAGAGCATAGCTCAGTGTTTTTACCATCGATTACTTGGGCTAAAAGAAATGACAAAGAGAGGTTAGTACTTGAGAGGAGTGACTCTGGGGAACTAAGATATGATAAGAGTCAGTTTGATAAGCCAGTTGTGCTTGTAAATTCAAGTTCTAATTTTGATGGGAGAAACCTGCAAAACCTGGCTCAATTAACCCGAGACGTTCATTAGGCAGGGGGGATTATTTTACTCGATGGTTGTCAGACTCTAGGGCATAATCCTCAGATGCTCCACGGGATAGATTGGGATGGGGTATTTGGAAGTGGGCATAAAATGTATGGACCTAGTATTGGAGTAAGTATTTTGAAAAAAACTTTAATTGCCTCGCTTGATACGTTTATAATTGGTGGTAGCACTATTAGTGATAATGATTTAGATTCGTACCAGTTAATAGACGGCGAGACTGAGATGGAGGCAAGATTAGAACCTGGCCTTCAAAACTTTGCAGGTATAATTGGCCTAGGTGAAGCTATAAAATGGAAAAATAAGTCCAAGTTTACATCAATTCACGGTAGTAGTAATACTTTAAACTCTATTGAATACGAACATGAGTTAACTGCCTATCTTCACTCCAGACTAAGTGAGCTTGAAGAGCTTACAATCTTAACTACGCCGAATAGTCCTGTTGTTAGCCTGTATTCAGAAAAGATTCCAGCTCATCAATTGCTTTTTTATACAGCTCAAAAAAACATCATGTGCAGAACTGGCTATCACTGCGTCTATTATTATCTAAAACATAAGATGAAATACCCTCAAACTTTTAGAATCAGCCTTGGTTTGCATAATATAAAAGGCGACATTGACACAACGATCGAGACAATCAAGTTTGTCTTAAATAATTATAAATAGAGTATTTGACATGGGTAATGTTTAAAGTCTTTAATATTGAGTAAAATTAAAGCTGGCCATATGCACTTGCCCGCAAAACTCGCTTTACATTTCCTATAAGAATTTTACTTCTGCTTAGCTCAAACAGTTGCGGTCTGCGCTTCATAAGAGCAGCTTTAATTTTTTATTTTTACTATATTAAAAAATATTTACAAAATATGCCAATTACAATTATCGTGGGTGCTCAGTGGGGAGATGAAGGGAAGGGTAAGCTAGTTGATTATCTTGCAAATGATAATGAATATATTGTGAGATTTCAAGGTGGTAACAACGCAGGGCATACCTTAGTCGTTGATGGAGTTACTACTAAGCTTCATTTATTACCATCAGGGGTTTTGTATCCTGGAAAAAGAGTGATCATTGGGGCAGGGTGTTTAGTTGATCCTGTAGTATTACTTCAAGAAATCCAAGGACTTGTTGGTCGAGGCATGGAAATAAACCTTGGCCTGAGTGGTAGGGCCCATGTGATATTACCAAGTCATCAAATTTTGGACGGTGCAGTCTCTGATAGCCAGGGAAAGCTTGGCGCAGGAAGTACTCGCCGGGGGATTGCTCCAGTCTCTAGTGATAAGGCAGCTAGAAATGGAATTCGTGTTATAGATCTGATTGACCCACAAGTACTCAAAGAAAAGATTGGAATTTTGATAAGTGGCCACCAATTACTACTCAATGAAGTCTACAAAAACCCAGTAAAATTAGATAAAGAGCAAATATATAATGATCTTTTGGGACTTGGAAAACAGCTTGAAAAATACATTTGCGATACAGAATTAGAAGTCTGGCAGGCCCAAAAAGATAACAAGGAAATCCTGCTTGAAGGAGCTCAAGGGATAGCTTTGGATCCTGATTACGGAGTCTACCCTCATACCACCAGCTCAAATAACGTTGCAGGCTACGGGTATGTTGGAAGTGGCGTTGTACCTGATAAAAAACCAAGGATCATTGGCGTCTCCAAAGCCTATCTATCAAGGGTGGGGCAAAGTCCTTTACCTACAGAACTGTTTGGAAAAGAAGCTGCAGATTTGCGTATCAAAGGTAATGAATTTGGCACCACAACCGGTAGGCCAAGAAGGGTAGGTTGGCTGGATCTAGTCCATCTCAAACAAGCCGTACAAGCCCATGGACTTACTGAACTTGCCTTTACCAAATTTGATATTTTATCAGGCATGGAGTCTGTGCCAGTTTGTATTGCCTATGAAATAAATGGAGTTCAAACTGAGCAATTCCCTCTCAAGCTAAGTGATTTTAGAGCTGCTAAACCAATTTACAAAAATCTTACCGGCTGGGAAGAACTACCTTCACAAATCACTTCTATAAAAGATCTTCCTAAAACGCTTTTAGATTTTATCAAATTCACAGAAGCCTATCTAGGGTGTAAAATCAGCATTGTTTCTTTTGGTCCTGACAGATCGCAAACCTTGTTTCTTTAAAACTATAGATAGCTTTTTAGGTTTAGATTCTATGTATTAAGGTTTTGTTGGACAATAGTGACAATCTTTGCTTTGCTTTGATTATGTCCAGGGACTCTTTAAAATCAAATTCTCCTCAACAAATTATAATCAGCACCAAAAGTATTCTGTCATTATTTGTGATTGGAATTGTCTTGGCATTAGCATTTTTAATCAAAGACACAATTATTTTAGTAATTAGTAGTTATGTGCTTTTTGCAGGTCTTAACCCTATTGTAAACAAGATTCAAAGCTTTGAATTTGGTGACAAGGTACTCTCCAGAGGGTTTGCAATTGCTTTAGTTGTATTTGGGTTTCTAGCAGTATTTGCCTCACTGATAGTGCTAGTAGTAGTTCCAACCATTGATGAAATCCAAACCATTTCCAATGATATTGGCGGTACTAGATTGCAACTGGTCCAAAGATACAATTTGGATGAAAGATTTGGTAATGAGAGACTAGAGGAGCTTGAAAATAGGGCAACTGATGAAGTCAATAAAAAACTCCAAGATCTTACTAACAATGCCAATGAAGTGATTAATCTAGGGCGAAATGTATTTGGCTCAATTTTATCAGCAATCACACTTTTAGCTTTAGTTTTATACCAGCTTGGAAGTCCCAATAAAGTCTCAGCTTTTATCTCATCTCTATTTTCTGATCCCAAAAAATCTATGAGTCTTATCAAAAAAAGTGAATCTAAGCTTGGTGGATGGTTACAAGGTCAGTTTATCTTGATGTCAGGGGTTGGAATAATCAGCTACATTTCTTTTGCTATTATTGGTATTCCGTTTGCCCTTTCATTAGCGCTTCTGGCAGGGCTTTTTGATATTATTCCCATCATTGGTCCGATGATTGCTTTTGTGCCGATTTTTCTGGTGACTTTGGCACTCGGTGAACCATGGCAAGTTATCGCTGTCTGTATTGTGTATTTGATAATACAGCAATTGGAAGGAAATCTACTTGTTCCCAAAATTATGGAAAGTTCAGTGGGGCTAGACCCGATTATTGTCTTGATCTCATTGATGGTTGGTTCTACTCTACTTGGTATTACTGGGGCTATCTTGTCTGTTCCAATGGCAGCTATTGGTATGATTTTGTACCAGGATTGGATGGAAAGTAGAAGAATAAGTCACGAAACCTTAGAAGAGTCAATACCCGAATAAGTTTATCAAAATCTGAAACTCCTTGACGTTAATTTAAAAATAAATTAGTATATTAGATATACTTAATATTAATTGTATACTATTATGAAAAAAATTACACAAGATGAATTCGAGGAAGTTGTTCTAAAAGGTGAGGGTATAATTTTAGTTGATTTTTATGCAGATTGGTGTGGTCCATGTAAGATGCTCAGTAAATATCTTGAAGACTATCAGATAGAACTTGCTGATGAAAATCCAAACAATGTAACTATTGTTAAGATCAATGTAGATGATGCTCCAGAATTATCAATGAAATATAAAATTCAAGCCATCCCAAATTTAGGTATCTTCAAAGGAGGTGAGCTTGTAGAGCAAATTGCAGGGCTAACCCCGCTAGATAAAATCAAAGCCGAGATTGAAGAAGTAGCTTAGTACTTAATTTCTTTAAAAATATATTCTTCTTTCAATAAGCTATTTTTCTTAAAGAATTTATATTTTCCCTATCACCCCGTATTTATTACGGGGTCTATTTTTAGCTAGTTAATTCAACAAGTAGCGCGAAGACAAGGGTGAGCTTATGTTTTTGTCGTATAGGCGGCGACTCACCTCCCTTTCACTACCTTTCCATCCCTAGCGGAAGGCTCCCGCCTTCCATTTGGAGAGCAGGGGCTCTCCTCTACAAAAGAATAGGTGAATAAATCCATCTGTAGGAAATTTCTATTATTTAAACATTCTGGCTAGCACTTCTTGCACCCAAGTAGTTGGTAAAATTCTTTTAAACAATAATATCATTCCAACCCCTCTTCCTGCTGGATATCTAACACGATTAGAGTTGTCTGTAGCTGCTTTAAAAACGGTTTTTGCTACAGTTTCTGGAGCTGATCCCTGAGCTTCAAATTTATTAACCCTACTTTTGACTTTATGAAAATGATCTAATTGTTTTTCTGTTAAAGCCTCATCGATAACGCTGGCTGAGCGAGAGTAAAAATCAGTCTTAATTGGTCCAGGTTCTATTAGCTTTACTTTGATATTGTATTTATCTAGTTCAAATCTTAATACCTCACTAAATCCTTCTACAGCCCACTTACTGCTATTGTAAAGAGTGTAAAAAGGTAAGCCCACCCGGCCACCAATTGAAGAAATGTTAATAATTGTCGCAGCTTTTTGTTTGATAAAATAGGGAATAGCAGCTTTAGTTACTCTCATTAAGCCAAAGACATTGACATCGTATTGCTTAGTCATATCAGCTTCAGTTGAGCCTTCAAATGGTCCAAAGACGCCAAAGCCAGCATTATTTACCAAGCAGTCAATTTTTTTATATTTTGCGATTACTTGTTTTAGACATTTCTCTATACTTGAAGGCACGGTAACATCGAGTTCAAAATAGCTGAGAGAGTCAGTTTGATTTTTTTTCAGCTCTGGGGTGATTTTACGAACAGTAGCTGCAACTACCCAGCCTTTTTCTAAAAATAGATTTGCAGTTGCTGCGCCTATTCCCGATGAAGTCCCTGTAATTAGGACTACTTTATTTACTTTTGGCATGACATAATAATTGTCCTTGTTTAGTTTAGATTTGTCTAGTTTTTCGAAAAGTCGGTTACTTTTAACTCTGATGCAAATAATGATTTTAAATCCTCAGCTTTGAGTTCCAACAGCAAAACATAAATAAAATCCAATCCATAACTATTTTTTCTTAGAGATCTGATCTCAGTTATTAAGCAATCTATCAGGGTAAGCCTACTTTCAATTAAAATTGGTAGCTTTGAGATATGTAAAATAGAATATGAGTTAGAATTAAAATGTATCTGATTATAGAACTCTTCCATAAAGCTCAGGCTTAACGTGTAATATTGGATCTCTTTGTCAATTACGATTAAGTTTTCCTTTTGTTCAATAAAATTTGTGGTATCTTCAGACACGCATTACTTAAACACAATTTTTTACTTTATTCAAATATCGTTTGCGAGTATGATAATTAATTATTCTTCTGATACCAATTCCAAGCGCTTTGAATGATTGTAGTTAGATCTGAATACTTTGGCTCCCACCCTAAGACCTTTTTAATTTTAGTGTTATCAGCGTATGCACTATCCCAGTCACCAATTCTTCTTTCTCCATAAACAATTTTGACCTTTTTATCCGTGATTTTCTCCACCTCTTTTACAATCTCCAGATTGCTATAACCATTTCCAGTACCGACATTGAAATCTTCACAAAATACTTCAGCAGATTCAAACATATGTTCCAAGGCTTTGATGTGAGCCATGGCTAGGTCTTTGGTGTGAATGTAGTCACGCACGCATGTTCCATCAGGTGTATCGTAGTCATTGCCAAACATAGTTAGATGCTCTCTGTCTCCTGCTGCTACTTGTAAAATAATCGGGATCAGATGAGTCTCAGGGTTATGCAATTCTCCAGCTCGACCATCAAGATCTGCCCCGCAAGCATTGAAATACCTAAGCCTTGTAACATTGATACCCCACATTCTACTGGCATCTATTAATAATTTTTCAGCCATTAGTTTAGTTTGACCATACATATTTAGCGGTTCTTTAGACTGCTCTTCTCTCATTGGCAGGCTTTGGGGATTGCCATACACAGCAGCAGTTGATGAAAAAACAATATTTTTGATCTGGTATTTATTGAGAGCCTCGACTACCTTTAGCACTCCAACAAGATTGTTTTTGTAGTACGGTAATAAGTTTTCAGCGGTATCGCTATTTATTGCAGGGTCGGCTGCAAAGTGGATCACACCATCGATTTTATGTTCATTACAGATCTGATCAAAAGTTTCTGGTAATCTAATATCAGCCTCATAAAAACTAACTTCGCCAGGCAAGACTTCTTTATGTCCTTTCAAAAGATTATCAACTACCACGACTTTGTAGCCTTCATCAAGCAATTCATACACAGTTTGAGATCCGATATAGCCAGCTCCGCCTGTTACTAAGATTGTTTTATTTGGCATAATAATTGAATGCTTAGATATAATTGTGAGTTTGTAAAATTTGATAATTATTAAACAATCCTGAGGATCGGTTAGTATCTTTAAATTTCGTAGAGGAGAGCTCCTGCTCTCCAAATGGAAGGCGGGAGCCTTCCGCTACGCTTATAATAACTCGCTTAATTAAACTTTTATGAAAATCTGTTAATTTCCAGCTTTATTTTCTTTTCTTAGTCTTAAAATAGCTAAACTTGCTAGTAACCCTCCCACAAAATTGATCACCAGATCAAACATGCTATCTTCCAAAATTGCTCGATGATTAAGGCTATCATTATCTATATAGCGAAGATAAAACTCTGTCAGTTCATTCATATTTCCCAGTATACAAACAAGCCCTACAACGCTAATTATTAAGACAAAGCTAGGTTGAGATTTCCAATACGGTTTGAACCATGGGTAAAATAAAAATGGCATAGCAAAGCTTGCTGCTAGATGTTCTATCCAATTGAAATAATACCAGGCTCTATTGATAATATTTGTCAGGATAATGTATTTTAAAAGTAAAGCCACTATAGGGTAGCCAAGTACAACTAGTAAATAGACTTTAAGCTCATTTTTGTTTAAACTCCCAAGTTTTCCACTAAATAAAGATATTAAAAAGATTACAAGCCAGGCAAGTAAGATAGGAATCAGATTAGTAAAAAAAGGATTAATAAATAACCACTGAAAAAAGTCGATCATGTCGGCCATGAATTAGAAACTAAGTTAGAAATAGATAGGTGTCAATTAACTTGTAAACAAAATCAATGTTCATATAATTTTTTAATTTTGGTTGTTTAAATGTCATTTTTAGTGTATAACCAATTAAATTAACTTAGTACGCATGAGCCTAAACGCAGGAAGTGAAACATCAATAGCAAGACCTACAACGGATAGTAATTTTGTTGAGGAAGTTGGGTATCCATTTAAACCTGTTGACTTAATACTTCCGGCTACATCAATTGTATCAGACTATTTGATTCAATTATTAAGACAAACTGTGGAGAAAGCAGAATTATTAAACTCAATAAAAAGTTATGGAGAAGGAGTAGAGGCAAAGGATCTCGATAAAATGAGACAAATCTTGTTAAACTCAGCTAATTTAACTGCTTTGATCCCACCTCATTTTCAGCTTAGAAACGCCAATAAAGGTTTATTTAGGGCTTTAGAAGAATTAGCTAAGGATCAGGATGAGTTTGAATCTAGAATAACTGACTGTACGATTGAAGTAGCTACAGGGGCTGGAAAAACTAATATGGAAGCAATTATATCTGCCGTAGGCTTAGCTCTTAAGGGTAAGGTCTTACTTGTCTGTCACAGGGTTTTTTTGGCTGAACAACTTGCAAAAGAGTTTGAAAAGTTTTTACCTGGCGTTAAAATTGCCTTTGACCATTCTGGAAATGCTGTAGGGCAAGTTGCCCATGTAAGAGACTGCCCGGATGCTGATATTGTAATAACTATTGATAGAACCTTAAAAAGAAAAGTAACAGAAGGTTCTTTTGATTCGACTGAATTTGGTTTAATAATTGCTGATGAAAGTCATAAATATGGACCATTATTAGATTTATTGTCAGAACAATTACCCCCAGATGCAGCCTTGATGAGGTTTTCAGCTACCCCTTATAGTCTAAAACCTGAACCAGATGCTTTGCACTATAAATCCATTGTAATTGGTGATAGAGTTTGGTATGGTAAAGACGTTGCAGATCCTCTTTATTCATATAAGCTATTACAGGGCATTGAAGATGGGGTGCTGGCAGGTCCTAAAATGGGAGGGTTTAACAGCAAGAGAGATTTCTCATGAAGCTTTGAGAACCAGTACAGGTGATGATTATACTGATCAAGAGACAAGAGAGTACTATGATCAAAATCTGATACCACTTCTTGATACTTATGCCACTCACGTTAATGACAACTTAGAAATGTATCAAAGTACTCATACTATGGCTAAATGTGCTGGAGTGGATGTTGCAAACAGATCAGCTGAATACGTCTGTACAAAAACTCACCAACCTACAATTTTTATATCATCAAAGGAAAGTATTACTTATCAATGGGAAGGAGACAAACTAGTAGTAACTAGATTTAATAAAAATGAAAGGCAAAAAGCTATAAATTTCTTTAAAGAAAATGAAGGATCATTATTATTTCAAGTCAATACAATGAATGAAGGATTTGACTTTAGTAATGTTGGCATTTGCTGGACTGGCTTATCGGTGACCAAATCTCCTCAAAACTATAATCAATTTATTGGTAGAAGCTCTAGATTAGACTCCAAAGATCCAACCAAAAAGTCACTAATTGTAGATATTTTGCCACCAAGTGGGATCGGTACTGACATTCGATTTGCGCCACTTTCTATGCCGCAGGTTTTAGGGATTCCTGTAGCTATTGTTGGAGATCGCAGAATCAGCTCATATCCATTTAATTTCGATGACGAAGAATTTCTTGATCCTCAAAGTGGTAATGGGCAAAGACGTATAAACTTTGATATTAACGAAGATTTCTATAGAGGTTTTGCATCCAGTGATGTATTACAAGATAAGTTACGAAGAATGCTGGGGTTACTCGAAATACACCCATTAGATCTACACCAGCTAATAGAAGATCAAGTTTCCATATTATCTGAAAATAATGAACAGAATTTATTACGTTTTAAAAAGTTTGATTTGAAATTAACTAAGATGTTATACAACCCTGTTGTCTTTCATTACGTATCAGAAAACATACAAGATAAATACAATAAAGCTTTAGAAAACTTTGAAAACAAAAATTTAGTACCCATAGATGCACTAGCTTTAAAATTGCATTTGAAACTAAAAGATATTGTGTATATTATAGAAAACACTTTGGATCTAAGAACAGTAGATGAAGACGGAGTAAAATGCTTGGGAGCAGAAAATTTAAGCTTACTGGAACACATAGTTGTTGAAATGTTTAGTTTTTCTGAACGTTGTAAAAGCCTAGCTGAGATTAAAGCTAAGCTTATTGCGACTTTTACAGATATAGAATTAGTTGATGAAGTTATCGATAAATACCGTGATAGTGATAATAACTTAATTCAAAAATATTTGAGTATAAGAAGCCGTTCTGTAACTGAAGGACTTTTTACTAGCGATTATGAGCAAGTATATGATAAGTTGTACGCGATGTGTGAGAGTGTGACAGATGGTATAATATTATCAATTGAAAAAGTATTAAATTGCTATAAATTCCACCAAGAGATAAGCCAGCAAATGGGAAGTCAATATCAAATAGACCTTGTTGATGTGAGTAGTTTCAAATTAATCATAGACCAAAACCTAGAAAGAGAAACTCAATTTTATAGATCGCGTGGCTCAAGAACTTATTCAATCAAAAGAGGTGAGGACTCTGGGAACCTGAAACAATTAGCCGCCGCTTTTATTCAAAATTTGAACATTGAGATAGATGATAATTTAACAGATATTTCTGAAATCAATGATTTTGATGGTGTTGATTCTGGAGTCTTGTTTAAATTAGCAGTAGCTGAAAACCTGCCAAGAAAACTAAATATTGTAACCAACCCTCAAGGGGTTAAAATCGCTAAATTTTGTTTTTATATATCTGATGAGCAAATAGCCACTGTTAAATCAAGAATAGCAGAGTTTGCAACTACTGATAAGCTATTAGTTTTAGCTAATATTCAAAATATAAATGATACCCTCAAGCTTGCATTTATGAAGCAATTAGATCAGATCCAAGGGGATAAAAAAGAATTTATAAGAACAAGAGGTCTTTCTGATTATCTGTACTATAATCAATCTGAAAATTCTTGGAAGATTACTGCCACCTTTAAATTATATTTAATTGCCATTTCTAATCAATTTACTGAATTGAATAATTTACTAGCCAGAATCTCTGATAATGAATTGTTTAAGGAATTTTGCAATCAGGAGAGTTTTAAC
>JBBSJV010000038.1:0-12518 GCA_038256935.1 Patescibacteria group bacterium | reverse complement strand
TAATTATTTTAATGACAGAATCTATGTGTCACCCTGAATTTATTTCAGGGTCTGTTACTTATATTAATAGAGAAAAGATACTGAAACGAGTTCAGTATGACAGATTAAAATTGTCAGCGAATAAATTGACACTTACAATCCCACTTGTCCCAATAAGCTGTACCAGAGTAGTTTAGATGAAAGGCAAATCCCATAGAGTCAACAAAACTATCAGCAGGGTAAGGAGCCATAGTTTGCCACTGTGAGTCCTCAGCAAAAACACTTGGGGAGGTAGTAATAGAAATAAATCCAAGTATTAAGGCTATTAACACTAAAAAGTCTGTTTTTTGAATATTTCTAAACATAATGAACAAACTTTTAGATGTAGAATAGGTATTATTTGATACTAACACTAAGATCAGTGGCCTGTAAGAGTTGAATTAAGACATCTCTTGTTGCCATAACATCCCCTAAAGCATCGTGGGAGCTGTAATCATCTCTATTTAGCTTAAACACATCTTTAAGACCCCCTTGATTTGAAAGGCTAGTGACAGGAAAGGGTAGGGGCTGGTTATTCATTTCTGCCTTTAGATTTGCTGCCATAGCCATTACTTTGGTGTCGATAAATTTGTTGGTAAAGTAGTTGAGGATTTTGCGTCCATTGTCTCCTGCTTGTGAAAATACAACCTGCATCTGGGCATAATCGAAAGGGAAGAATTGACCAATACAAATTGGAGGCTCAGAAAAATTATTTTCCAAGAAAGCCAAAAACTTATCAGCTAGCTCATTGTAGCTATAGCCCAGCTCGATTCTTTCTAAATCAAATCCAGTCAAATCTAATGACTCTTGGGTGATTTCTACATTTTCTGGCGGCTTTACATCAATGCAAAAAGACTCTACTATACTAAAGTCAGCATCCATTGATACCGCTCCTAATTGAATCAGCCCGTGAATACCTGCATAAAGGCCAGTAGTCTCGGTATCTAAGATTAGGAATTTGTTATTGTTCATATGTTTTGACATTAAATTAGTTAATACTTATACTGTATTCATCATAAATAAAGTGTCTATGTCCAGAGGAACCAATAAACTATTTAAATTATTCACCCTGTTTTTCGGATTAGTTGTTCTCATTGTAGGTTTTATTTACATTTGGCTCAACTTTATAATACCATTATACAATCGAACTGCTCCCACCAACGCCCCAGTTACTGTTAATTACAAAGAATCGTCTTCTGATAATTACTTTTTTACCATTAACTTTGATAAGAATTCAAATCTAGAACAAGTTGAAAGTGATACTCAAAGCGGTAATAATCCTATTTCAAATCAAATTAAGCAAGAATCAACAATTTCAAAACCTTCTTCTAGTTTAGAAGATAATAAGAGTGAACTTGATAATAGAGGGTCATATAATGAGAATCGGGCTGCTTACAGTTTTTAGTTAAAGTCTCTAAACACAAAAAACTACCCCTTTCGGGGTAGAGGAACCATTTTAAAGGTCCATTTTTACTTGCTAACACGAACTAAAGCAACAGCGGAAGCTGCAGCGATAGTTGTTGCTAGTACAACGCCTAATAAGACGATGCTGTCTACTTCAAATCTTGGCAAGAATGAAGAAACTCTTGGCAAGAATGAAGAAACTCTAGGTAAAAATGAGGCGACTCTAGGCAAAAATGCTAATACAGACATACTACACGTGATTTAGATTTACAACAGCCACTTTTCAAATTTGCATAAGAAAGAATGGCATGTTTCATATACAACAGGGGTTATAATTTGTCAAACTTTACTGACTGCACTATTCCCGAGTAGAGAGAGAATAGAGCAAATTTGAATACTGTCACCAATGAAACTAGCAAGCTAAAACTATGATGTATAAAGCAATAATACATAGTAATTTGTTATTATACTCTACTTCTTTTTATTCTAACAATAACCAAAAATATGATCATTTGTTTTGTTGAAGGCCTTTTGAGGGCAATTCTTGTTTTATGAACAAATATTTATATTTATTTCTATTATTGTCGTACTATAAAGTATTAATTTTGCTTATTAAGTAACTATATATGGTTAGTAAAGGATATCATAAATTTAAATTTTGAAACAAATAAAAATCCAACTAATAAAAGTGATATTTATACAAGCAAATTTAGCTAAAAGTTTTGATCAAAAAAAATTTTAGAAAAGATAATAAACTTATTAAAATATGAACTAAAATTCACTAAATATAGATTATTTTCATAAATTAAAATTCATTACCCCATACATATATTGTTTTAGTATGTCTGTTTTAGCTAATAATAATTTTTTCATTGTTGTTTGACTATATAGAGTGAATCAGTTAAAATATGACTTATAAAACAAAAATAAAAGATTAAATTGACCAACCCACAACAATTTTATAATCCAAAAATAAAATCAACTGCCTATATGGGTTTTGAATTATGGGAGGTGTTGACTGCATTTACCGTAGCTTTAACCTTAGCCAGCATATTGATGTGGTATTCTAATATCCAACCTCGTCAAAATCAAGAAAGTTATTTGTGGCTGAATCAAGAGAAAAACAGTTTGTATAATATGTGGCTTCAGGGCGATAATATACAAAAAAACATAAGCAGTAGTTATGTCGTTCAAAGTATCGAGGGCGAGTGTGGTAACAATCTCAATGATTTGAAGATTACTAAAGAGCCACATCAAGAAATAACTGAAAACCTAGAAGAAGTCATTGGTAATTCCAAAAATTTAACCAGTAAAATTGATGATAGCAAAATAGGGCTTAGAAGTGATCCTGAAATCAGTGTAATTTCAAAAGATTTAACAAACTATTTGGAACAGTTCAAGACTAATCAAGAAGATAGATTTCAACTCTCTCAGACGCTTCTTGATACCCAAAAAATGCTTTCTGAAACATGTCAGACTTTTTACACCTTGCCTGCGTCAAAAAGCTGGTTAATGGACTCATTAACTGAACAAATCAAAGATAGTCCTACCGAGCAGGCTAAAGCCCTAGTTGAAGAAATTAAAAGTATTAAAGGCGTCTATAATAAGTCAGAAGATCCACTCGATGATAAAGATAGGTCTGATTTAAATGTGAGATTTAACGCCGTATGGAAGGTGGACTACAAAGACTTATTAGACTCCACAGCTTTATGGGAATCCAAAAATAATATCATTGATAAACTAAAAGACTATGAACAATGGGAAAGAGGGTATACCCAAAACAAAGACTATCTAATCAGTAAAAGTGTATTTATTTGGCCTGAGGAGGTTTAAGCTCTGAATTACCTCTAAGAAGAGCAAAACTCACAGATTTCTCCATTTTCATCTAAGTACTGATCACCGTTACCAATTTTGACCTCCATATTTCCTTGAGCTTTAATGGCTTGAATAAAGGGAGAGTTTTCTTTACTATAGGAAGTAGACTCGACAGGGTCAGCTTTGACAGTTTTTCTCATTCCTAACTCTTTTTTGGCTCCAGAGGAAACCTCAGTGTGCATGTAATAACTTAGAGTTTTTAAGCCTTTTTTCCATGAATAAATTAGTTTTTGAGTAAAGGCAGTAGGCCCTGCTTCTTCATAGGTTGTATAGTGATTAAAACTAGAAGATTGAGAGATGAATGGTGACCTATCAGCCATCATATCAATCAAGGCTTTCCAATCAGTTTCATAAACATTTTTATAGCGGCTTCGAATGCTCAAAGGTATTTGCTCAATTGCTTGAATACTACCATCGAGATAAACAATTTTTTCAAACATTTCTTCGTTCCATAAGCCTATTTCGACTAATTCATCAACCAAATATTTATTAATTACCTGTACTGATCCTCCGATATATTGCCTAACATAAACCATACGAGTAAATGGCTCATGCATTTCATTATTTTGCATTCTAATAGATGATGAAGCAGTAGGGGCAAGTGCTGTTACTTCACTATTTCTGATCCCAAAAATTGCAATTTGCTTTTTAAGCTCATCCCAAGGGTTTCCATTAAAGCCTTTTAAACTTTCGAGATCACTTCCTTCAGAAGATAAAAATAATTCGCCTTGATTGATTCCCCACATGTCATATTGCAAAATTCCTTTACTAACTGGACTTCCTTGGAAATAATGATATGTTCCTTCGATCTTGGCTAATTCCATACTTTCCCACATGCAACCAAAGTAAATACACTCGTAAACTCTTTTGTTGATATCCCTAGCTTTTTGCTCATCAAATTCTAGTCTCAATATAGCATAAAGATCAGCAAGGCCTTGTAGTCCGACTCCAATAGCACGACTAGCCAAGCAGGAGTTGCGGGTCTCTGGAGTAGGGTAGTATTGCAAGTCTATCACACTATTAAGATGTCTTGTCACAAGCCTAGCAGCCATGATCAGCTTATCGTAGTCGACACCATCAGGTTTGGTTTTATCAACGTATCTAGAAATACACATTGAAGTCAAAACACATACGCCGGTCTCACTTTCACTAGAAGCTAGGGTGATCTCAGTGCAAAGATTAGAGCTTTTAACTGTGCCAATGTTTTGCTGGTTAGATTTTAGATTGATTGCGTCTTTATTTAAAATATACGGATTTCCTGTGATCTGGAAAAGTTTGAGTACTCTAGACCAGATTTCCATAAGTGGAAGAGTCTTACCAATTCCAAGTGATTCTAAATACTCGTATTTTTCTTTGAATTCATCTCCATAATAATCTGAAAGTGGTTTTTCTAAATAATTAGCTACTACGGCTGGATCAAATAAAGTCCATTTAGCACTTGCCTTATCACTTACTAATCGATTAAAGAAAACATCGTTTGCGTACAATCCATAAAATAGGTTTTTACATCTTTTTTCTTCGATTGTGAAATGATCAGCAGCATCTAAAAATTCTAAAATATCACCATGCCATGGCTCCATATAAACTGCGCACGTCCCAGCTCTTTTCCCGCTCTGATTTACAGAACCAATCGTAGCATCAAACATCTTCATAAAAGGCAGGGCACCATTGCTTTTCCCGTTTGTTGATCTAATTGCACTACCATTTGCACGGATATCAGAAATTGCAATAGCAACCCCTCCTCCACCCTTAGCTTCAGCTGCCAGTTGAGTCATAGCTTTCATAATCCCTCCAACTTTACCGTCAATGCTATAGGTATCACTAGTTAAAGAATCTCCACAGTACTGTAAGTAGCAACTAGACATTTGATTGTGTTCAGACCCAGCATGTAAAATAATAGGGCCTGGAACTGATATGGAGCGAGTAACCAGTAATTGATAATAATCTTTAATATTTTCCAACCTCTGCTGATCAGTCATGTTTTTGAGTCTACTAAATTCTGGTTTAAACCCTGCAAAGTTACTAAATTCATCCAAAAAACCTTGGCTTCTAGGTTGGTAAATATTTAAGCCAATTGCAATCCTAAGAAACATTTGACTTGGGGCTTCTGCCATCTCTCCATTGATTTGCTCTAAACCTCTTTTCATAAACCCTGAAAGAGCGATGTAATCATAGTCTTCAAAATCACTAGCGTAATTGATTATAGACTCTAAAGCCTGAGCATTTCTTTGAATAAAATCGTACACATCTTGAGAAATTCGTTTGGATTTGATTCCGTTTATTTTGTTGTTATAAATAATATCAATATTTTGAGAAAAAGTTCTCCTTGGAATATCAAGTTGTCTATGCAACCTACTCATCAAAATTCTAGCACCTAAAACGCCATAGTCTGGGTGTTTACTAACTAAATTTGCTGAGATTCGTGCTGATAATTCATCTAATTCTTTGGTGCTGATGTTATCGACCATGTTTTGAATGGTTTTTTGAGCAACCAAATCAGGATCCACTAATTTACTAAGACCTTGAGAGAAGCGAGTTAGTTTTTCCAAGATTTTATTAAAATCTACCTTTTCAATCCCATTTGATGTGTGTACGTGCATATATATAATTAATTGTTGTGCTTTGGTATTAAATATTGATTAGAACTCAATTGCGGCCCAGTCCATTTCTTTGGATTCAGTTTGTCTGGCGTAGTTAGTTCTTGTTTTTTCAAAGAAATTATCTTTGCGTTTTTGACCAATAGTAGCCATAAAATCAAAGGGTTGATCTACTCCAAACTCAATCTCACAACCTAATTCTGAAAGCCAAGTATCAGTAACGTATTCTAGGTATTGGTGCATCATGTCTCTGCTCATCCCCATAAAGTTAGCTGGTAAAATATGGTTAATGAAATCTTTTTCGATCTCAAGAGCTGATAATAAAACTTCTCTAATTTCCTCCTCAGTCAAATCATTACAAAATTCTTTATATAAAGTACAAGCAAATTCAGCATGCATGGTTTCATCTCTAGAAATATATTCATTAGCTACTCCAAGGCTGTTAGATAAAATCCCGCGGTCGCGAAGCCAAAAAATTGCTGCAAAGCTACCAGCAAAGAAAATCCCTTCAATAGCCAGAAAAGCAATCAATCTCTTACTAAAGCTAGCATTTCCTTTGTTCATGTATTTGAAAGCCCAGTTAGCTTTCTTTTGAATGATTGGATGAGTCTCAATAGAGTCAAAAAGATTGTCTCTTTCCTCTTGAGAAGGTATAAATGTGGTGATAAGTTGAGTATAGACTTTGGCGTGGACGGCCTCCATCATACACTGGAAATAATAAAAATATCTAACTTCAGGTACTTGGACTTCTTGTAAAAAGTTCATGGCTAAATTTTCTCCAACTATTCCATCTGAAGTTGCAAAAAAACCGAGTATTTGTCTCAAATATAGTCTCTCATCATCGCTCATTTTATTTTGATAATCGACGCTATCGTGAGTTAGATTGATATCTGAAGCTAGCCAAATATTTGATTCTTGCCTATCGCATAGATCTACAACTTTTTGATTTGTGTTCTTAGCGAAAACGACATATTTACCGGAGTTTGTTTGGAGTAATTGATTGCTCATAGAATAATAGTGAATTTAAGCACAAAAATATTTAACCTCATTTGTTAGCTTATAATTTTGAGGAAGCTATATGTAGTCCAGATGGAGTGGGATATAGGCATTTTGGGGAGCTTATCTACTAGATGTAGTATTGATTCTAGTAGGTTCACCCCCTACAAGCAGTATTAAAACTCCTGCATGATTCTTTGTCAACACCTACTAAATCCGAAGTATATGACTATTCACATTTTTACGAAGTTTATAAAGACCTAGTTTAAAGGAATAATAGCCGATTAGTGTTTTTTCACTTTTTCATCACTATATACAGGTAAGGCCTAATTATATCATAAAAAAATATTTTTATCTGATTTGATGATACTTTCTTCACTTATTTGCTTTTTATCAATTCCAAACTGAGTCTGCAAGCCAATTAAACAGTAAGAGTTATTTTATCAGGCTGGCACTTGCTTTTTCTTTGATTTTATGGTATAACAAGTTGTTATAAAACCAATTGCAAAAATTTATGTCGAAGCTTTTAGAAAAGACCATTCACGCTCAAACAGTAATCCAAAATAATGATAATATTTTTTTACCTACCGAGTCAAGCTATATTTTAGCTCATCAAGACTATCAATATCTCAAGCAAAGAGCTCAGCTTTACGGACAACCAGTTTTTCTTTTTAACTCCCCAGATCAAGTTAAAAGATATACTGAGCAGCTATCATGGCAGGCTAATTTACTCTTAGCAGTACTGCCACCAGGAAATGTAGAATTTATCCTTCCACACAATCAAGACTTTCTAAACGTGCCTAAATTTCACGTCTTTATACCAAATCATGTACAGACCCTAGAGGTATTATCCAAGTTTGATCGCCCACTTGCCGGTGTCTACCCCCAAATTGGCCTGAACGCTCTAATAACACACCATAAACACATTTTAGAGCACCCTGAATACAACGATACCTTTACTCTTGTATCACAAACCTCACTTAACGGGATTTTACCAACTTCACTTGATCTAACTGACCCATCCAAAGTAGTAATCAAAAGACCAGGTGCAGTTGGTTATAGTGAAATTAACAATATTTTACAAAACAGAGTGTTGATTGAAAAATCTTATCAGCCAATGAAGCCCTTTAGAGATGACTGGCTCAAAATCAATATGGTTCAAAGCCTGCCAAGTGAAGCTGGTGATGGCATTAATATCGTTTTTGGCTCCAAAGAAGTCCTCTCACACATGTTTAGAATCCCACTTACTGAGTATTTCCACCATAAAAAAATTGGAAACTTCATCCTCAAAAATATCGGCTCCCACACTAGTCAAGAAACAGTAGCTAGAAATATAACCAGACAAGCCCTTGATCTATACAAATTAGGCGTACAAAACGTTTATATCATGGAAGAAAACTGGGGGCAAAGTAAATGGTCCGAGGTTATCAATTATTATTTGGAAGGTATTGCAGTGTCAGTCAAACAAAACCAAACTCAAGAAGTTAAAATCCCAGTCAGAGTCAGGCCAATACTATCTAGTCAAGATTTTATATTGAGCTAAATCTGTAGCAGGCTTTTAAACATTTAATTGATTGTGTTGAGGTGATGCTTATAGGCTACATTTATAACCTCTTAGCGTCTTATCCAATAAAGCAAGATACTCTTATGGTGGCGCCAGTGTCATCCTGAACTCGTTTCAGGATCCCCTGTGGAGGTTGAATAATCCTCAATTAAATTAAGTTTTTTTAATTGCTAAACTTGGGCGGATAAATCCAGTCCCTACGACATAACTAGTAATTAAATTGGAGGTAATTGGAATTACATATAGAGAGCGAAAAATCTTCTTTAGGATCCAATTGTGCCAGAATATAAACATAAATCACAACACAAAAAAAGTACCAAAAATGGTACATTCTTAAAAATACTAGCTTCAAATTAAAAATCTATTCAGCAGGTGTAGGAACTGGTCCAAACTCTGGAATTATTGATTCAGGTTCAGATGACTGAGGCCCGCTAGTTGGGTTTGATTCGATATTTAAACTTTGTGAAGACGAGGTTGTGGTACTTGATGATTCATTTTCTGTCTCATTTTGATTATCTCTTGTCATCATTGTAAAGATGATAAGACCAATTACAACTGTCATAATTACCACACTGACAATAATTACGTATTGACTTTTTTTGGTGGGTGTTGATGTTTTATTTACCATAGGACTTTAATTGATGGCGGAAGTACAGGGATTCGAACCCTGGAGAGCTTGCACCCAACCGGTTTTCAAGACCGGCGCCATAAACCGCTAGGCGATACTTCCAAACATAAAATAGCCTAAACAGCTAATTATTGTCAACTATCTAGAGAAATTTGAAGCAGCAAAGTTTTTAATCAGATGCTTTTTTTATCAAGTTTTGTGATTGACAAATAAATACTTCGAAGCCATATTGAAACTATGTTAAGCTTCCTTGAATACAGCTTTAAAGACCTAGCTATCGAGTATATTTGTAATCAAAATGAGACTAATTTTATCGATTTTTTTGCTTCTAAAAGAAAGTTTAAAACAGTTTTTCCTGAAAATAGTCAAAACCTAGAAGTCGATGAAAAAAATAATGGAAGTGATTTATTTAACCAGCAAGTACAGACTAAAGAACCGCTTATAATTGATCTGATTGACAAGGTTTTACCAGTCTCTACTAAGCTAAATGATTTGATAGAATCAACTGATCAGTTTTATCTTACCAGATCTCAAAAGCCTCTTACAGCTGTGGAGAAAAAAGACTTGAAAAAAGCCAAAATTGAAATTGTAGAGCTAAAGAAACCAAACCCCAAGACTTTGCAAGAACTTTTAGGAATCTATATGGAACAAAAGCAAGTCTCAATTACTCCAAATCTGACTACAAAAATCCTAAAAAATATGGTCAGTTACGTTGAGCTAATTGATTTACTAGATCTTTATAAGCTATCTGAGCAAGACACTAGGGTATTTGCTAGTTTTTTTGAAAAAGAACAGTTATTACCATTTATGAAGGGTATAAATCTTGATTCTAACATATCATCTAAAGGTAGTTGGTACAATATTAGCCCTGATGATATTCAGCTTCACGTCAGTGTTATGCTTTCTAAGCTTGTTAAAATCAAAGAGTCTAGTAAAAGCCAGGTTGTCGAATTGATAAAAACAGATTATACTATGAAACAAGTATCAGGAATAAGCCCCCTTATTTGGTGGAAACTCTACTTATACAAGATCAGTAAATCTTAGTAATATGTCCAAAAGATATCAAATCGGCCTTAATTGGAAACTAAATCCTCACAATTTTTCAGGCCTTCGAGAAATCCTTGATGGGTATAATTCATTCTCTAGTGAGCTAGAATCACACGATTGTACGTTTTTTCCACCAGTAGTTTATATGCTGAGCGGGGAGTTTTTAAAAAATGAACTGAAGCTAAACTTGCAAACTGGAAGCCAAGATGTTTTCTGGGAAAAAGAAGGAGGGTTTACGGCTCAGATTTCACCGACTCATTTGCAAGATGTGGGTATCAAACAAGTCCTTGTTGGCCACAGTGAAGTCAGAAAAATAAATAAAGTAGACAATCATATCATCAGGCACAAACTATCCTCAGCTCTGGAATCTGGGCTTACTCCATGGCTATGTTTAGGCTTTGAAGAAGAAAATTACCCAGTCCAAACTAATCACTCTCATCTAGGTCAAATCCATGATTTTATACATGATGTATTGCTTTTTGATCCAGAATTAATCAGAGCTTGCAAAACTAAAATATGGCTGTGTTATGAACCTATCTGGGCAATTGGGACAGGACAAGTGGCTTCTAATAAACAAATCCAAGATGCTTTTAAATTTATCCAGAAAATCTTATTAGCTAATTACTCCTTAGATGAAATTAAGACTCATTTTGGTTTTATTTATGGAGGTAGTGTGAATAGTAAAAACATTACCAAATTACAAAAAATATCAGATTTAGATGGGTTTTTAATCGGTGGAGCAAGTCTTCAGATAGATGAAATCAAAGCAATCTTAAATTCATTAACAAATAAATAATATGACAAATCCAAAACTACAAAATTACCTGCAAGAATTTGATGATCTGATCCAATACAAGCCTCTTCTAGCAAATATCAAAAGACCTAACTTTGAGGAAAGCATGCAGACTTTTAGTCAGTCTAATCGAAGTAATCAGGTTCTTAATAATTTATCAAGATTATACTCCCATGGTAGGCTGGGCGGGACAGGCTATTTATCGATACTTCCAGTGGATCAAGGTATCGAACACTCTGCTGGAGCAAGTTTTGCTACTAACCCAATTTATTTTGATCCTGAGAATATTGCAAAGTTAGCTTTAGAAGCTGGTTGTAACGGCGTAGCTAGTAGCATTGGAGCGCTAGGTCTTGTCTCTAGAAAATACGCCCATAAATTACCCTTCATTGTAAAATTAAACCATAACCAATTATTAAGCTATCCAAACCAAATAAGACAAACCATGTACGGTACAGTCCAAGATGCTTGGAACTTGGGAGCAAGCGGGGTAGGGGCAACTATTTATTTTGGATCAGCTGATACTAATAGAGAAATAGAAGAAGTGGCTCTGGCTTTTGAAAAAGCTCACAGTTTAGGCATGTTTACAGTACTGTGGTGCTACGTGAGAAACTCGGCTTTCAAAATAGAAAATAAAAACTATGAAGCAAGTAGTGATCTGACTGCTCAGGCCAACCATTTGGGAGTTAGCATCCAAGCTGATATCATCAAACAAAAACTGCCAACTTTAAACGGTGGATTTGCTGCCTTAAATATTGAAGGTTCAAGTTATGGTAAATTTGATCCTAAAATGTATACTGAACTTACAACTGAGCACCCGATTGATCTGGCTAGATATCAAGTTTTAAATTGCTTCGGTGGCAAAATTCCTTTAATATCTTCTGGTGGAGAAGCAGGCAGCAGCGATGATAAAAAGGAGGCTGTTAGAACTGCAATAATTAATAAAAAGGCCGGAGGTAGTGGTTTAATTATGGGTAGAAAAGCCTTTCAAAGAGACTTCAAAGACGGAGTCAGTATTTTAAACTTAGTTCAAGATGTGTATCTTTTGGACTCAATTTAAAAAAAGTCTTGATATATTTTGTGGGTAATCAACTACACTACATATGGTAGTTATTTACTTAATAACAGTTTCTAATACTATTAGTATAACCCTAATCTTTAGATTCACAGAAAGAAGGTCTAAAATGTGAACAAGCAGGCTATAATAAGGTTAAAACAGTACTTTTGACAACATTCTAGATCAGTAATAACCTCCATTACCATGAGCAATAAACTCAAGAAAGCAAGTTCCCAGACAGAGAGACCATTTGAGCTTGTATCAAATTATAATAGAGCTGGAGATCAAGAAAAGGTTATATCCACCATTACTAAATCACTTTTAAAGAAAAACAAAGAACAAACTATATTAGGAGCAACTGGTACAGGAAAAACCTATATGATGGCTTCAATTGTGCAAGAATTACAACGCCCAACACTTGTAATTGCCCACAATAAAACCTTAGCCGCGCAACTTGCTGAAGAGTTTAGATCCTTTTTCCCGGCTAACGCTGTCCATTATTTTGTCAGTTATTATGATTACTATCAGCCAGAAAGCTATAT
>JBBSJV010000037.1:0-12815 GCA_038256935.1 Patescibacteria group bacterium | reverse complement strand
TATGAGACTTTATTTAAGCTGCTATGGGATAAAATCATTGCTGAAATCATTGCCGATTTAAAGATACAAAGTTTAGATGAACTACATGATCATATTGTTTTTGTAAAAGATATTATATATAGATTAGAAATTTGCGACTTTGATGAAATAAATGATCCAAGTAAAGGTTTAAATGTTGGTATAAGATTAAGCACTAGAAACGCAATAGCAGCTCAGTTTTTGAATAACTTACTAGATAAGCTAGACTATCAAAGGCTGTATGATAAATTTTATCACCCTCTTGTTAATTCAGAAAATCAGTTAAAAATTGCTCTTGAAGTTCACTATAAGTACCAATTAAAAGAAGAAGGTAAACATTTGTATCTAAAAGGTTTAGAAACATATTTTGCAACCACTGCCACAGAAAGAAGTATAAATCATAAAATCGAGACAATTCCCAATGATTTTGAAATTTTAGCACAAAGAAGAGAAACACACTTTTTAGGCACTACTTGGTTTCGAGTAGGCAATAAACGTTTACCAAGCGAGTCAGCTGCTAAAATTGATGTTTTAGATATGGCCAAACAAGAGGCCGATAGGGTAAAAAATGAGGGTGGACAATTGAAAATTATGAGATTTTTCTGCCCCGATGGTGCAGTCATTACTGCCGAGTGTACAAACAAAGTTGCCTCATTTAACTTTGATGAACTTTTAGAATCTATTGAAGTTACACCTGAGTTAAAACAAATCTTGAAAGATAGTAAGACTTTTATATTTGATCATCATCCACGTGGCAAAGAAAAACTATGGCAACCTGCCAGCACATGGTCAGCTTTTATTTATTGCAAAGAGTGGCTGAGTTATATCTATTCAAGACCAGAATTAGAACGAGAAGCCCTTTTTAAAATCTATGAACAATTTCTTTTCGTAGTTAATATGGAATCCTACAAAGCAATTGATGCAGATATGCTGGGGACTCCGATGCTTTTAAAACTGATGACAACTAAGCCAAGATGGTTTTATGACAATCTTAGCATTTTGTCTGAAATAATCTTTGTTCTACATGCAATGGATAACTGTTCTGGAGCAGTGCCAGCTCATATAAATCCAGAAAAAGCTAATCTTTATCGCAAAATTAGACAATTAGTATTCTCTGAAGCTGGTCAACAAGAAGCCTATATTGCCTTGTGTGAGCTTGATCCTGTAAAAGCTAGTAATAAAGTCCTAGAACTCATTGACATTGGCTGTGAATCATTAATTGCTTTTGTTGATTTTGTTAATGTTTTATTTGATCAAGATTGTAGTGGTAATCAAATTAACCATATCCCAGACCCTGAATATTGGGTGAATAAAGATTGGATTGAAGGTCACGTTGATCCTAATCTAAAGCCGACATCTCCACAAATTATTGTCCATGATTTTTTTAAAAAAATAGTAGGGCCAGATTTTAAAGTCAGCAAAGTACTCACTGAAGACATAATTAGTCACTCTTGGCTAAGGTTATTTCAACAAGTTGGGCCAGAAAGTATTGGATATATAGAAGGGGGATTAGGGGGTACCAAAAATTATGCTGATTTCTATACCTATGCAACTAAAATGTATTTAGAAACGCGAGACAGTCAATTTTATAAAAATGCTACAATGGAAGATTTTTTGAGATACATTTTAAATCAATATGAGCTGTTACAAGGAGGTGACATAGAAATTAGTTTTCCAAGTTTAGAAGATAATCTAGATTATAAAACAACTACTCAAGAGCTATTGTCACACCCCACTTTCGAAATCTATAATCCTCAAGGTGTCGTGTTAATGTCATATTATACTGGCACTAATCATCAAGATATCCCCACAGCCTGTGTTATGAATAACATAGGGGTTTTGATCTTAGAAAGACTATCTGATAACCTAGAACCTGGAGTTGAAGGATATGGGCAATCTGCTATTTGTTATGGCTATGATATTGGGGAGTTGGAAGTGGCAAGTACTTACAAAAGATTAGTTTCATCAGCAGATTGCTATTATAGAAGAAGAAGCGATGGTGTCAAAAGTAGTTTTGGAGGTGGGGATGTGACAAGTGGTACCAAGTTTACAGGTTTGCATAAAAACATAGCAAAACTAAGTCCTCTGATCTGTGAATTAATGTCAGATTTTAGTTATTTATATTATTTTTTTAAAGATGACCATCAAATGGATCCTGAATCTAGTAAACACGCTCAAAATCTAATAAATCAAAAGTATCCTTTGTATTATCAAAACTTTAGTTTGTTAAGTACTTTGGATTTTGATTCAGCCTTAGATAAATTTATACTAGATCCACAAAATTATCATACTCAAAGATATCAAAGTCAATTACTCTTTCCTAGTCTTGCCAGAGACTAATTAAATAGCCAGCAGCAGCAATTGAGGTAGCTACGTTTATACTTTCTTTTTGCCCTTTCATTGGTAGATGAAGTACGTGGTGGCACTGCCTCATAACTTGTTCTGAGACGCCGTGGATTTCGTTTCCAAACCAGAGGATTATTTCTCTATCAATTTCAAATGGATTGGTTTTTATAAATTCAAAGATAGATTGGCTGGATTCACTTATTTCAATAGCAATAAAAAGTGCATCAGGATAAGCCTCAAAGACCTCAGCTGAGCTTTCAAAATGATGCCATGGTACTGTTTCCTCTGCCCCAATTGCAGTTTTTTTGATCAGATCCTTAGTTTTGCCAATAGGCCGGCTTGTATATCCCACCATGATTACTTCACTTGCCAAGGCATCAGCTGTTCTCATGGCTGACCCTACATTCCAAGCCGAGCGAATATTATCGAGGACAAATATCATTGATTTATTAAATGTATCATATCAATATTTGTAAAATCTCAAAATCTTAATGAAATAATATTGGGAAGCCAAGGCATACCCCTACGATTTATGTTGCGGGTTTGAACTGAATATTTTTAAATTTACCAAATCCTCCTAACTCATCAGCAATATGTTTTTTATCTGCCCTCCAATCAAGAAGTGTAATGATAAATTTGATTAATTGATCTTGATCCTGATCTTGTTTTATACTGAGCACTTTGCGTTTAGTGGTATTTACACTACTTTTATCACCAAGCTGGCTTTGTTTCACAAGCTTCATAAGCTTGCTTTTTTGCATGGGACTGAGCTTTGCAAGCAATAAATTCAAAGTTTCATAAAACCCAATTCCAAGTTCCCCCAGAATTTGTATCATCTGCTCGACAGTCATACCTTCCCAATCTATACCTGCGATCTGCTCGTCTATAGTTTGGGGCCTAAATTCATTGATCATATATATAATATATAAGCATGTTTTATGAATTTTGTAAATTGAGAAAAATGAGTGTTGCTTTTTTTAAATCAATGATAAACATCACTAACAAAATATTCTTGTCATACTGAACTCGTTTCAGTATCTATTCAAGTATAAGTATAGTAACAGACCCTGAAATAAATTCAGGGTGACAGAACTTATCTTTGGCGAAATTTGTTACGATTTTTAATTTAACAAATAAAATCAATCCCTTGCTATTGACTTGACAGAGTATAAAGATTATTTTTGGTAGTATTGAAGTACTTTAATTTATTTCAGAACCTGTCCCGTCCTTTTAACCTACTGCAATTACCAATATAATGGCTACAAGAAGTACTGAATTTTTCAACTATGCAGCTAGCATAGCCATCGAAATTCGAGCATGACCTTTGCCTATAATCTTGATAATTTCGCTACGCCAAAAGAACTGGAACAGGTTCCAAAGCCATCCTAAAATTATATCATGAGCCAAAAAACCCTTATAATAGTGGAGTCTCCCTCCAAAGCTAAAACTATCAATCAATATGTTGGAAAGGATTATATAGTCAAAGCCTCGGTTGGTCATATTCGCCAAATTTCTAATGACAAAACCAACAACAAGGGAGATAAGTTAGAAATAAATGGTATAGATATTAATAATGATTTTAAAGCTATATATGAAGTCGATCCTGACAAGAAAAAAGTAGTTAATGAACTCAAAAAACTAGCTAAAGACGCAGAGCGAATCTTATTTGCAACTGATGAAGATAGAGAAGGAGAAGCTATTAGCTGGCATTTGGCTGAAGTTTTAAAATTGGATTCAAATAAACTGCAAAGATTGGTTTTCCATGAAATAACCAAAAAAGCTATTACAAAGGCTCTTGATAATCTGAGACCATTGGATTCTAATCTTGTGCACGCCCAACAAGCTAGACAAGTCTTAGATAAACTCGTTGGTTACAAATTATCTCCAGTTTTATGGTCTGTGATGAACAATCGCAAATTATCTGCGGGTAGGGTACAATCCCCTGCTTTGAGACTAGTTGTAGAAAGAGAATTGGAAATAAGGGCTTTTGTTGCAGAACAGTACTGGGAAGTATTTGCTACTTTTGATGATAAGGCCAAAAACTGCCAAAGTGAAATCATTTTAGATAAACTGGAAAATAAATCTGAATACAACAAAAAAGTAACCACTCAGGACTTTTTAAAACTAACTACAAGCGTTGGGAAAAAAATAGACTCCAAAGAACTAGATCAGAAAAAAATCGAAAGTATTCTTAAAAGTCTAGAAACTAATCAAGAGTTTGAGGTAACAAGTAGTAGTAGCAAACCAGAAACTGTACGTAGCAAACCTCCTTTTACAACCTCAACCCTTCAACAAGCAGCATCTTCACGTCTAGGGTATGCCCCAAAACAAGCTATGAGGCTGTCTCAAAAACTATATGAAGGAATCACAATTGATGGGCATCAGGTTGGACTGATTACCTACATGAGAACTGATTCTACCAATTTATCTGCGGATTCACTGGAAGCAGCTAGAAGCTATATTTCCAAAAATTACCCAGATAGTTTACCAGAAAAAGCTAAGTTTTATAAATCCAAATCCCGTAACGCTCAAGAAGCCCATGAAGCTATTAGACCAACTGATCCACTACGTACACCTGAGAGTATCAAGGGTAAAATTGACCAGCAAGAGTGGAGGCTTTATGACATGATCTGGAGACAAATGATAGCTTCTCAGATGGAAGATGAGCAGAGGCTAAGATTTACAATCGAGCTGGAAAATAAAGTCAAAGATAGTTTCAAGGGATCAGTTGCTTGGACCATAAAACCTGGGTTTAAAGCAGTTCTTGGAAATATCAAAACCGTAGATAATCCAGAAAAACTACAAGCTTCATTTGCTCTTGGCAGTAAAAAACATTTGGATCAATTGCTGGCTATGCAGTACTTTACAGCACCGCCATCTAGGTATTCTGCTGCTAGTCTGATCAAAAAATTAGAGGAACTTGGAATCGGAAGACCAAGTACTTACGCCTCAATTATTTCCACTCTACATGATAGAGAATATGTGGAAAGCTTTGGCAGCAGCATCGCCCCAACTTCTCTTGGAGAAAGGATTGCTACATTACTAATCGATAATTTCACAGAAGTTACAGAAGCTCAGTTAACTGCCCAGCTTGAGAACCAACTAGATAAGATCAGTCTTGGTGAAACTGGGTATGTAGACGTGCTAAAAACTTTTTGGGTGGATTTTGATAGTAGAGTAGAAGCCAAAAAACTAGAAATTAAAGACTTTAAACAAAAATACCAAAGCCAAGAAACTGAAGTAGAAGACCCTAAACACGGTGACAAAATGGTTCTAAAAGTCGGTAGATTTGGCGAGTATTATCAAAACCCAAACCACCCTGAGGTAATGTATCCTAAAAACTTTAGAGAATTAGCAATTGCTGAAAAACAAGCCCAGATAGAATACGCTGATCAAGCCAAAGGATTGAAATGTGAAGAGTGCCAAAAAGACTTGATAGTAAGAGTCTCAAAAGCTACTCTTAACGCTTATATCGCATGTCCTGAATACAGAGTAGGCAACAAACACTCAGTAAAGCCAATTACTTTTGGGGATTGTCCTAAATGTGAAAAAGAAGGAAGGAATGGAAAGCTAATCAAAAGAAAATTCAAAGGCAGAGAATACTTTTCTTGTACTGAAGATAAAAAAGTATGTGGGTATACTGAGCCAATTAAGAAAGTGAAGGTGGAGATGTAAGATTAATTAATTTCTAATTTGTATCAACTGAATATCTACCATTTTGCTGTAAATTAATATCAAATCTACCTTCATTTTGACCCTGATTGATTGGAATGATTAAAACCTGAGTTCCATTAGAAATAAGTATATTTGCTGAACCTGAATTTGCAGCACCAGAACTCTCAATTGATATTGAATATGGTTTAATATTATAGTCACTTGGATCAGGAAGTGGCCTACCTTCAATTACGGTAAAAGTAATTTAAGTCCATCTACAGTAAATGAATGATTACCCGTTAAGGTAAACTCAACGGAATCAAGATTTTCAGCAATCATGTTTTCTAAATTCAAAGTCGTTGAAGGCTGAACATAAGATATGCCTTGCTTTTCAAAATCCTTATTCTCCACCTCTTCAACAGTTAAATGGACAGTATCAGAATTTGAGTTAAAGCCCCCAAGATTTGATTTAGAATTTGGTGGAAGAGTCATAACTAGCGCATTACCAACGTATATAGCACGCTCTTCGTTACTATTGTTACTTGCTATAACACTCCAATCTGTAGTACCATTTAAGTTTAAAAGTGGGTTAAAGATAGTAATATTTACATTGTTAATATCAAAAGGATTAACTTCATCTCGACTAAGAGTTACATCTTCTTTATTCCTTAAATCATCTAGATCTAATTTTTCAACAGGTGGAATAATGCTAGTTTTAGTTTCAATTTGATCGTTTTCTACTTCTATAACTTCAGCAGTAAAAGGGCCTGTTAAGCCAGCTGTAGAAAAACCTTCTGATTGTTGATAATCATTAGATGGTTGAAATGTGACTCTCTTTTCACCGCCTTCAGAACCCCTGATAATTACCACTTGAGTTGTTTCAGAATTGCCTCTTATTACAATGCTAATATGTGGTGTTTTATCTGGTAAAAGAACTCCATCGTCCAGATAAATTTCAATATCTCCAATAAAAATAGACCGGTTTATTATGAGTTATTCAGCTTGTGTGCTTTGGCTGATAAGCATATTCGGTTGTTGCTCAATTCCAGTATTTGCTATTTGTGCAGCTAATGACACTAATTGAGTTTCCAAATGTGGTGTTTTGATATTTTCAGGTGTTGTTAGTGGTAAGGCCCTGTTAATAACGATAATCCTATTAAAGACAAAAATAAATATTAAGTTAATTGACAGCATCTTTTGTTTCCAACCAATTATCGTCAAACTTATTTTATGAGAGTAAAGTTATAATCAGGTTCTAAGCCAAGTCCAATCAACCCCTTAATTCCTCAAACCAATACCTTTCTGGACTCTTTGTAAGGTTTCATTAGCGATCAAATTAGCTTTTATCTCCCCATTTGCTAAGATCTTTTCAACTTCATTTTGATTGGTTGCTTGGATCTTGTTTTGTAAATTGACTAGAAAGCCTTCAACTAACCCTGCTACGTGTTTTTTGAGATCTCCGTAGCGAGTCTGTCCTTGCCATACCTTTACAATTTCATCTTTACTTTTATTTTCAAGCAAATATGCAAGTTGCAATAAGTTGGTAATTCCAGGTTGTTCTTTCCAGTCCCAATTAATTATTCCAATTGAGTCAGTGGTTGCTGACATGATTTTTTTGGCAGCTGCCTTAGGATCATCTTGAAGGCTAATTGTACCGCTTGGATCAAGAATGGATTTACTCATTTTAGCTTCTGGATTTTTCAGACTTCTGATTCTAATTCCTTCATCTACTTCCATATTAGCCAGTTGCTCGGTCCATGGTTTTGGGACTACAAATAGATCTTTTCCAATAACTTCAGAAAACCTATTATTCATTCTGATAGCCACATCTCTTGCTAGCTCCAAATGTTGTTTCTGATCATCACCTACAGGTATGTATTCGATATTATAAAGCAAAATATCTGCTGCCATTAGAACAGGATAAATAAAAAGTCCTGAGCTAACTGACTCTGATTTTTCTGATTTCTCCTTGAACTGCGTCATTTTTTTCAATTCACCCATGTAACTAAAACAGCTCAATATCCACATAAGCTCGCTGTGAGCTGGGACTCTGCTTTGTCTATAAAGAATGGTATTCTCCCGACTTGGATCTACTCCAGCAGCGATATAAGATTGGAGGTTATAAATAGTGTTTGGATACAGCTGAGTATGATCGATCGGGGTTGTAAAGGAATGTAGGTCGGGGATAAACATGAAAAATTTTTTATCTACTGGCAAGCCTTTTAGATTATCAGCCATGGGTTTAAAAGCCCCAAGATAATTTCCAATATGAGGGACAGCATTGCAGCGAATGCCTGTAAGGACGGAGTTTGACATACAATTATTACAATTGATTCCCCAGGTTTTGACAAATAAGGTGTAAAGATATTGACTTGAGTGTATTAATATGGACAAAAAAAGCAGTACTAAAGAATTATTTAACCAATCTGAACAGATGAATTTGAAGACTAGATTCTTAAGTTTTAGAGAACTTTTGAGCTTGAGTCTAAAATTATATAATCACAAATTCTGGCTTGGTTTTATCTTACCACTTGTCTTGGGGTTGCCAGTTTTTTTGCTACTAACACTTTTAGTTTTGATCTTTGTATCCAAGCTTGAAGTACTTGACTTGAACTTGATTTTTGATGGAGTCTTGGTTATTGTAATATGGCTATTGAGTTTTGTATGCTTACTTATATATACACTGCAATGGGCTTATTTGAACGGTCAATACGATGAGATCAATTTTTCTAAATTCTTTTTATCAATCCTGCAAAAAACCTTATCTTTGATAAATTATTACGTGCTTTGGTTAGCTTTTATTATTTTTATTTCTAGCATTGTAATGATTTCTGGAATTTTTAATCTTGGCTCTGTTGGGCCGGTCGTGATAATGATTGTGCTACCATTTTTGGGATTTTTCTTATCTCTCCTTGTCTTTTATACCCAAGGCTATATTTTAAGCTTTAAAAATAATTTACTGACCAATTTGATTCAATCAATCTTAGATACCAAGAGCCTATACTCAGTCAATCTATTTCGATTTTTAAAAATCTTATCTGTGGTGGTAATAATTGCTTTAATAATACGTTTTATGGGTGCCAATTATCTATCAGAATTTTTGTATTCGGCTTTGGACATTGCTTTTACCCTAGCAATTTTGACCATGTTGACAGCTCTTTATTTTGTATCCTTCAAAAATGTTTATAGTCTCAGTCGCAGTGCGGGTAAAACTATATTAAAACCAATTCCAACTTGGCAAAATAATCTTGTAGTCGGTCTTGGATATGGACTAATTATTCTTTGGTTTGTTATTTCAGCATTGACTTGGTAACCTCAGCTAGTCTATTAGAATAACCCCATTCGTTATCGTACCAAATTACAATCTTAGCAGTATTTCCCATGACCTCAGTTAATTTGCTGTCAAATACTGTTGAGTGAGGGTTTCTAATGATATCACTACTTACTAAATCATCAGTGGAATATTCTAAAATTCCTTTCAGATCAGTCTCGCTTCTATCTAAAAATGCTTTGTTTATTTCTTCCACGCTTGCCTGTTTTGATAATTCAACTGTCATGTAGACCATTGACCCTGTAATTACTGGAACCCTTAGTGAAGATAGACTGAGTTTTCCTTCCAATTCTGGTAAGACCCTGACCACAGCTTTAGCTGCTCCTGTGGTACTTGGGATCATATTAGCTGCTCCAGCTCTACCATCTCTAAAGTCTTTCCTACTTGGTCCATCTTGAAGAGTTTGGGTGGCCGTGTAAGCATGGGCGGTGATTCCAAAAGCTTGTATGATACCAAAAACTTTATCTAAAACAGCTACGGCAGGTGCCATACAGTTGGTGGTGCAAGAAGCATTAGAAACTATAAGACTTTTACCATCATATTCATTAACCCCCAAAACAATTGTTGGAATATCCTCAGTTTTACCAGGAGCTGAAAGCAGTACCTTTTGACTTCCGGCCTGAATGTGTTTACTGGCAAGCTCAGTGGTTGTAAAAAATCCAGTTGACTCTATTACTAACTCTACTCCAAGCTCTTTCCAAGGCAGGTTTGTAGGGTCTTTTTCAGAGAAAACTTTTATTTCTTTTCCGTTTATAGTCAGGCTGTTTTCAGTACTAGTAACTTCACTTTCCCACATTCCATAAGTTGTGTCGTGTTTGAATAGATAAGCTAGATTATCAGGACTTGTCAGATCATTAACTGCTACTATTTCGATCCCTGGAAATCTTTCAAGTATGACTTTAGCGGTTAATCTACCGATACGACCGAAGCCGTTGATTGCAATTTTGGACATAATAATATATTTATTATTTCAATTTTAGCACAGATCTTAGGTAGTTGGCAAACTGAGCTGACCAAGGGAGCCCTGATGACATTTCAAGAATCCATTTTAAGTCCAAGTACATCTTAATAAACCCAAGACTGATAGTAAAGATACCTAACAAAAAACCTAACAAACTAGACCGGTTAAAATCTGCTAACACATAAAAAAACCAAACGGGAAGCCAGCTCCACCATATAAATAAGGCGTATTTAAGGCCTTTGTATCCCATTTTGTCGTGCTCGATATTACCTGTAGGGCGGATCACTCGATAATCTAGAAACTGAATGAGACCAATAGTACTATAAAAAATACACCAAGCTAATAAAAACATCTGAAATCTGAACAAAACAAATTCCATTGTCGGCGTACTTTGATTGAAAATACTTGAAAAAAATTGACTCTCAGGATTATTACCAATGGGGTTTTGAATACCAGGGTCTATAAGATCATCTTGAGCAAAAAATTGCATATATTAGGTATGGCACGAAATTAAGAAAATGTAAATTATAACCATATAACCAATCTTAGTTTTTTGATTTACTAAGATCTTTGCCAAATACTTACCTGCTGATCCAATACAGAGTTATTTTCAGTTGGGTCTATTTGAGTATAGTTACCAGAAGTCGAAAAGAATTGGTTTAGCTCCCTTGATAAAGATAAATCATTTTTTATAATTACTAGTTTTGGATTATTAGCTTCTAGATCTTGATAAAGTTCATCAATGAGCTCTCCTTGCAGGTGGAAAAATACCAAAAATCTGTTTGCCGGCTTTGTCTGGCTTAGCGCATACACCTCTGGTGACTCCCAATAAATATAAGTGGTGTCGCCTTTACTGGTGTTTTCTGTGATGGTACTTTTTAGAGCTGATTGAATTTGTAATGAATAGGTGCGTGGAGAAGTTTGCCAATCCTCCAAGCTTTGACTGGAAACCGGGATAGTGTAAAATGAGAAATATTGTTTGTATTTTAAATAACTTATTGGCCCGCTATAAAAAACTGCATAAGTCGTAAATAGTGTCACAAAAACCACTAGAGTAGTAATGCTCTGCCATTTTATCGAGTTTTTTAAGTTACTCAAAATAACACCTCCAAGCAAAATAATTACAGCCACTGCCTGCAAGATATAATGAGGGTAAGGCCTTGCTGGAATCAAAACCAAAAAACAATTAGTGATAAACCACAACCACAAAAATACAGTTTCAAGTTTTATTTTATTGCTTAGATAAAGGCTCATGGCAATTGTTGTACAAAAAAGCCATAATAAAGCTTGACCCACTAGCCAGCTTAATTCTAAGCCAAATATACCCAAAGTCTTGGCAGTTTCTATATATAATTGATTGTATCCCCAAACCGCAAACCAGAGATCATCTTGATAGCCTGTGAGGTAGTAAAATACTATGGTGATAAGCCAGGGCAGGATTGATAAAGTAATGGCTGTTGTAAAAGTAAGCCAATTTTGTTTGTTAATTTTTTTGAAAAATTGGAATTTCCAGTCCAAAGAAATATTTTGGCTTTTGAGATAGTACAAAACGAAAAAAATAAATAATAGACAGATTTCAACCACCGCGTGGACTTTGGTGAGTAAGGCAAAACCCCAAGATAAGGTAAAAATAATTAAGTGATGATTTAATATGTTTTGTTTTTTCTGATGAGATTTTATAAGTTCTAGGGCCTGCCAAAATCCTAACAGAATCAAGGGTACAAATAGATTTTCACCATTAAAAGTAATACCTTCAAATAATAAACCCCAAGTTATAATAAAAATAATGACGATGATTTTATTTACTTTGTCTGAGAGGTTTGTAATATGCTTGGATATATTATATAAACTCAAACAGGAGATAAATATTAAAACCGAGTTTAAAACCTTTAATGGTAGAATAGATGGGCCAAATAACCAACTGCTTATGGCATAGACTAAATACAGCATCGGAGGCTTGTGATCCCATACATCGACATACAGGATATCCCCATTTGCCATGCGATCACCTAAGGCAAGGTAAATATTTTCATCTAAATAGTACAGAGGAAAAAACCAAGAGGGTAGGGTTAGAAAAAGGATCAACATCAATGATAGTAACCAAAACTTATACTTACTAAAAACCTGCATAATGTATCTATGATTCAAGAGGAGTATGGGATTGTCAACGTTAAATTAACCCACATAAAATCAAATTCTTTCGCCCCATCGCCATTCCCAATCCCTTACCTCAATACCCCCCCCGCAAACTCGATACCCTCATCGACACCCCTAAGTCATCAAACCATTTCCCCAACAAAAACAAAAGACCCTGAAATAAATTCAGGGTGACAATTGCCGGTGAGGCTCTAACCAAAAAGGTCCTGAATAAATCAGGCCCCCTTCGGTCGGTTCATTCTAGTCTGGAACAAGTCCAGCCTGTTCATGCTTAGCTAAAGCTTAGCACTTCTCTCAATCGCCGTTTGGCTCAACCTAGCACCTTAGCTCGCCGCATGGCTAAACTGG
>JBBSJV010000036.1:0-13111 GCA_038256935.1 Patescibacteria group bacterium | reverse complement strand
TGGAGGGCATACCGAAATGGTTGTTGATAAAGTAATCGAGCTACTAAGTGTTAAAGACCACATCATCAAAAAAGCCCGTGTAGATGTCACTGATGTCTCAACATTATTAAAATATGATCTAGTAATCCTAGCTTCTCCGACGTATAATCAAGGGACAGTGGAAGAAAAATTCATCCCTTTTCTAAACGACTTTGCAAAGCTTAACTGTATCGATTGCAAATTTGCAGTCATCGGCCTTGGAAACCTTAAGTATTACAGTGAATACCTGACAGAATCAGCTACAATTTTGGAAGACTATATCACTAAAACTAATGGGGAGTTGATCGTTAACAGTTTGAGGATAAATGGACATCCTGCTCAATTTGTCTCAAGTTTAATCCCAAGCTGGACAAACAAACTTTTAACAAAATTAGAATCTTATGAATCTTAATCGAATCGCAATAAAATTTGCTGGTGAAGCTGGACTTGGAGTCGATAGTATGGGAATGATGGTGCTCAAAGCCTTCAAAAACATGGGTTATCAAGGTATTGCCGATAGAGAATTTGCCTCGATTATCAAAGGGGTGGGATCCAATTTTCAAATCGAATTTAGTAGCAGCGAGGTTAATTCCCTACAATCAAATCATGATATTGGTGTAGCACTGGACAGACAAGGGTTAGAAGATGTTTTGGAGACAATAAAACCAAATGGAGTGATCATAAATGGGTTTGATCGGCATCAAAAATCAGTGCGAAACTATCAATCCATTGTTACTGAAAAAAACCTAATTGCAATCAATATCCCAGCAAGAGAGCTGGCAATGAGTCAAGGCGGAGGGCTAGTGATGATGAATACAGTTTTATTAGGGTCTCTTTGGCAAGTACTGGGATTCGATCTGGAGTCTTTGAATAAACAGATAGAAATCCAGTTTGCAAATAAACCCCAGTTTATCCCAACAAACCTTTTATGCGCTCAAGCAGGTTTTGATTATGACCTCAATGACTTTGAAATCAAATTAAATAGTATCGCACCAGATCCCAATTTAGCCAGCAAGTCAAGCTCTAGAATGGTAATCGATGGAAATGCTAGTCTTGTTGCGGGTTGCTTGCAAGCAGGAGTCAATGCTTATTTTGCCTATCCAATGAGTCCAGCTAGCTCCATACTTAGTTATTTTGCAAAGACAGCCAAGGATTACAATCTACTCGTCAAACAAGTCGAAGATGAGATCAGTGTGGCTCAAATCACTCTTGGGGCAATGCATGCAGGTACACGTGCTCTATGTGGTACAAGTGGAGGTGGTTTTGATCTGATGACAGAGACCTTATCACTAGCTGCCATGATCGAAACTCCTTGGGTATGTGTGATTGCTCAAAGACCAGGACCTGCTACAGGGCTACCTACTTGGACCACACAAGCAGATCTAAACCTAGCTATATATTCAGGACATGGTGAGTTTACCCGCCTAGTTATTGCAGTATCTGACCCTAACGACTGTTATGAACTGATTCAACATGCTTTTAATTACGCTGAGACTGTTCAAATCCCAGTTGTAGTCCTGACTGAAGCCAGCATTGCCATGGGAAATAGAATAGTAGATGTTTTTGCAGAAGATTTGATCACTATTCAAAGAGGATTAGCCAATAGTAGCGAGCTTGAAAGTTTAGTATCCCAAGATCGCTTTAAATTTACAGAAACTGGTATTTCCAATAGATGGCTTCCAGCTAGTTCGCAGGCAACATATTATGCAAATGGTGATGAGCACACAGAAAGTGGAGCACTAACTGAAGATGCAGAGCCAGCAAAGCAAATGATAGACAAACGCTACAAGAAAAAAGATTACCTACTTTCAATTTTACCAGAACCGGTGGTTTACAAATCCAAAGTCGAGGCTAAAATCGGCGTAATAGGCTGGGGAAGCACAAAAGGGGTGATGCTGGATACACAAACTGAATTGGCTCAAAGTGGTGTAGGGGTTGATTATCTGCATTATTCCTACGTTTTCCCGCTCAAAACCGAAGTTTTAAAGGAATTCTTTGACTCCCATTCTAAAGTCTACATAATCGAGGGAAATAGAGAAGGGCAACTAGCTGAACTTATCAAAAAAGAAACAGGTCTAGTAGGTGAAAAGATCTTGAAATGGAATGGAAGACAGTTTTATTTGGATGAGGTTATAGAGATTTTTAGCTAATTATTTAAAACTTAAATATTATTTATAACTATTGAATAATAGTAAAGGCAGTGCCTGTTCTAGGCTGTAACTCTAAATTATCAGTAAGACTTGAATTTATACCAGAAAATCTTATATTTGAAAAGTTAATTAATGATTGCCATATGGATGTATCTATTTCTATAATTATACTAAGTCCAAATGCTCCTTCTTGTGTTCTAACTGCTCTTACATTCATTGATCTAAAGCTTTTTTGTACATCTCGAAGACTATTTAATAAGTTAGTTGCCTCACTGTCTAGTTCTATGCAATGTTCGGCTATTAAGACGCTAATTCGATTGACTAATGCAATGGCTTGATCTTTATCAGTAATAATTTCGTTGGTTGAATATGATGCTAAGTTTAAGTTTGAATTTGTCGGTGTGCAGTTTGTATCTGGTGATAAAGGAAAAAGTGGAGATGATGACTCAGGACTAATATTTCCACCACTCCTGTTAATCTCATGATATATATCTCTACTAGGTGGGTAAAATTCATCAGTCTCTACTTCTTCTCCTAATGAAGGGTTTTCTTGTACTTGAGCAAATGCAGCATTCTGATTTGCAAACATTGATAAAACTAAGAGCAATGCTGTTACAGCTATACTTGGACCTTTTTGTATTTCCTGATTCATAATTTATTAATAAGATATTTTTAAGGTTTAATCAAGTAAAGTATGTGAAGGAGTATTTAGAAAATCTGATTTAAACAACAAAAAACCGACTACAAGAGCCGGTAAATTATAAATTGCTGGCGGGACTGACGGGATTTGAACCCGCGACCCCTGCCGTGACAGGGCAGTGCTCTAAACCACTGAGCTACAGTCCCAACAAACTATTTTATACTTAATGCATTCTGAAATAATGTCAAGGTTTAGACTGAGTGAGATCCTTAGAAACTTCTGTTTTACGTGTTCACGCTCTTAAATCCTAATGAAATGTGCACATAATAACGTGTCACCCTGAATTTATTTCAGGGTCTGATTAGGTTAATACCATCAGATTCTGAAACGAGTTCAGAATGACAAAAAAATATTGTTATTAAGGTCATTGCTATTTAAAAAGAATAACAAAAAGAAGTAATATTTGACAAGAATTTTAAGGTAAAATCAGGCGAAAATTATGACTCGTAAAAATAATAAATTCTTGGTTTTCTTAAACGTATTCATTTCAACGTTTGTTAAAAAGCTATACCATATAATTATCAATTACAACTAATATAATAGTGATTTATATAAATTTGTAATTTTAGCATTTATTAAAAGCTTACTAATTTCTTTTATAATAACATTAATTTCTTAATGAAAACATTTGAAACGATTCTAAAACAACAAAAAAACCATCTCTTGATGGCTACTTTAAAATCAATTTGGTGGCGGGAGCAGGACTCGAACCTACAGTCTTCTGGTTATGAGCCAGATGAGATGCCAATTACTCCATCCCGCGATATATATGGATACTGACTACAAATAATAATTTTGTCAACAGTTAGTTTATGCTGTATACTAAATATGTCTTTGACAAACAACCAAAACATATACCAAAATCCAATTTATGAAAGAGTTGAATCAAATCGCAGTAATAATCAGTCAAAATTTAGATAATTTTTTGAACACCACATTTTTCACCGATCAGATTAGGTTTTGGTTTACGGCCTTTTTTGTCTTTTTAGTGACAGCCTACGTGGTACCGTTTTTTATAAATACCTTTATTATCAAATACTTGGAAGCAATTTCCAAATCCACTGAGACCAAGTTTGATGATCTTATTACCAAAATCGTTGAGTCTTTGGGGAGTCCTTTTTATATTAGTTTAGGATTGTACTTGGGTAGTAAAACTTTAATTTTAGATGAAAATATAAATCTTGCTGTTAGAGCCATTGTGATTATTGTGGCTACCTTTTACATAACTCGTACCATCCAGCAAATCCTTAATTATTTCCTTTTAAACTACAATGAAAAACGCAAAAATGAAGATGAAGGAATCGACTCTTCTGTAGTTGGGCTTATTAATATCAGTGCTTCGGTTATATTGTGGTCATTTTCACTTCTATTTGTTCTGCAGAGTTTTTCTGTAAACGTTTTAGCCTTAGCTGGAGGTTTAGGTATTTCAGGTATTGCTATCGCCTTTGCCTTACAAAATATCTTGGCTGAGATCTTTGCTTCCCTTGCAATATATCTTGATAAACCCTTTAAACAAGGAGATTTTATCGTAGTCGGTACAGATAGCGGTCATGTAGAAAGAATTGGTATCAAATCTACTAGAATCAAATCATTGGAAGGTCAGATCTTGATCGTCAGCAATAAAGAATTATCTGATGTCAGAGTCAATAACTACTCTACACTTCAAAGACGTCGAATAATCTACGATATTGGAGTCGAATACTCAACAACTAGCAAGCAATTAAGACTGATTCCTCAACTTGTAGAAGAGATCTTGGATGAAATGGATATTTGTGAGTTTGGCAGATGTCATTTTAAAACTTTTGGTGATTTTAGTCTGATTTTTGAAATCGTATATTTTATAAATAACAGTGATTATGGAACCTTTATGGATATTCAACAGAAGGTAAATCTTGAACTAAAGGAAAAATTTGAACAAAACAAGATCAATTTTGCATTCCCAACTCAAACTATTCAACTACAAAATCTAGCTTCATCAAAATAAGAGACCAAAAAACCCGCCATATAGCGGGTAAAATAATTTGATCAATTTTTTAGGCAATGTCAGTTGCTGTATCAAGAGCTGGAGCATACTCTTTACCTCCAACAGAAGCAATCAGTTTTTGAGTAAGATATCCAAGACCGCTGAGAACAATCAGGAAGTAAATAAATCCCGTAAGTATGTTCAAAAATGGTATTAGATTAAGAATAGTGATTACTACATAAGTGATTACTAAAACCAAAATAAAGTTTGATTCTTTGGCAAAAGTATTTCTAACCGCATTTGCTAAGTATATTGGAGTGTAAATAATGGCTGCAAAAAGGAGCGCAAGATAACCAAATAATAAGACAAAAGCAGGTAAGATAAACTGGATCCATAATAGCAAGAAAAATACTATTGGCACTAAGATCATCATTGCAACACCGATTGCTAGTCTGATCCAGAACTTACCACCAAAGTTAATACCACCAAGAGCTAGTCTGTTCCTTCTACTTAACCACCAAGCAAGTAAAGCCAGAACAATGATTATACTCAATTGGAAGAGTAGGGTAGAAATTATTGTTGAAACAAGTGCATCCCTTGCTAAACCTTCTTCATCTACATCTCTAAAATTTAATTCTCCAGCTACAATATTTTCAAGATCTTGCCGGCTTGGACCCCTTGTAAAAGCTAAATTAGCGTTTCCTGAAATAGTAGAGTCTTCGATTACTAAGACATTTGCTGAAACTATCAGATCTCCTCTAATATTTGCATTTCGGATAGTAACTGTATTACCAGCTGCAATTACTTCTTCCACAATGTTACCTGAGATAACTATCTCATTACCTGCTGCTCTAATAGCTCCGTTTACAGAGTTTGAATCAACAGTGATTCGATTCCCGGCTGCAATTACACTTCTCCCCACAGTACCTGTCACATCGATTGTACTACCAGCCAAAATCAAATCTCCTCTGACAGATTGATCTGAGATTATATTATTTCCAGCTGCGTAGACATTGTCTTGACTCGACTGTATTCTTACCTCGTTACCATCACTGTTATCTCTTGGGTAAAACTCAGCGGCGTAGGTTACCACTGGAACTAGTGCTAAAAAACACAAACAAGTAAGAGCAAAGTATTTTGTTATTTTTTGTAATAAAGACATATTTTTAAATTGTTATTTTTTTAAATGTACTTAATACTACTATTTATACTTGCCTTGTCAATAGATTACCGCAATAAAAAGGTTAGATAAAAACTTAAGCATTGCTGTATTATAGGTATTTATATGGGATTTAAGTTGATAAGTTAAGAATAATTACCATGATCAATTATTCATGTAATAATCGAAACTTTTGTGTTAAACCGGCTTGACACAACTCGCAGCCTAAATAAGTATAAGAAAATACATTTTTATGCATGGAAAAATATTTATCGGTTTAGTTTTAATATTATTTGGATTTTCATTTTTACTACAAACCCTACAGATAGTTGAGACAGAGGTTTTATTAAGTTATTTCTTTCCTAGTCTGTTGATCATTGCAGGTGGTTTACAAATCTCTCAAAAGGGTGGGACAAAATTACCTGGAACTATTTTATTTGTTATCGGAACAAGTTTAATCTTGAGAAATTTAGGTATAGCCGATTCCAGCTTTTTCTCATATTTATGGCCTTTATTGATAATTTTTGCAGGTATTTGGATAATAATCTCTAAACCTCAGTCAAAGCCAAATACTACTTCACAAGATTCAGTGAATATTTCAGCACTATTTGGAGGGGTTACTCAAAAAATAGTTTCTACAAACTTTGTTTCTGGATCAATCAGTGCTTTTTTTGGAGGTTGCGAGATCGACTTGAGAGAAGCTAATATAGCTGAAGGTAACTTTGCTTCTTTGAATACCATTGCTCTCTTTGGTGGGATTGAGTTGAAAGTTCCTAGTGATTGGGTTGTAGAAGTAACGGCTACACCAATCTTTGGAGGCATTGAAAACAAGGCCAATTCTTCTCTAGATAAAGATGTAAATCAGAAAATACTCAAAATTGACGGGTTAGTAGCTTTTGGTGGGATTGATATTTACAATTAAAGCACTCCTCTAAGATCTACTTGGCTAGTTTTAGTTATCAAGTTAGTGTCTTCAGAGTCTGAATCTAGATCTGTATCTGATTGAGTTGAGAATTTGTTTGATTTAGTTTTGTTTTGGACCAGATTTTTAGAGTCTTTACTATCCCAGTTTCTCTCTAGTTTTTTGACATGATTTTCCAGTAAACTGATCTTTTCCTCTACTTGCTCTGAACCGTAGGTATCAGCTTTGTATCCAGCTAATTCGCTACTAGTTTTATTGATAAAATCTTTGGTATTGATTTGGAAAGTTCTAAATTCCTTATTGAGAGCCTCAATTTGAATCTGCATGGCATCAATCTGATCTTGCAGGCTATTTTTTCCTGAGCTTGCTGTAATATTTTCAATTTGTTGGATTTTCTTACTTTGCTCTACAACCTTATCGTTTATAGAAAGTGATTTTTCTCTAACAACGTCTAGATCATCTCTTAGGGATTGATAGCTACCAAGGTTTTGGGTAACTCCTTTAAGTAGATCCATGAACTTTCTTTGATTGCCTTCAAAGGTTTGTACATAGTCTTGATAGATATTTTCTAGATCTTCAATTTTTTCATCTAGATTCGGAGTGGGTGTCTTAGTTGGCTTGGTTTTTGGAGTTCCAAAACTAATATTATCATCTTTAGGGTTGTCTAAAATTGGGTTTGGAGTGTATGTCTGAGATTTACCAAGGCTTCTAAGGTTTAACTCATCTGAATCATCACTCTTGCTTTGATTAGCTGGTTGCAGGCTTGGAATAGGATCATTTTTGGGAGCAATTGGTTGCAACTCAACAGGCTTTGGAGTAGGTGCTTTTGGTGCAGTAGCAATGGGGCTTGGTGTTAAGGGGGTGGTTTGGGTAACTGGAGCAGGTATTACTGGTTGCTGGGCAGGTGGTAGAGGCTTTATCTCAGGTTTTTTGTCTTCTGTAGGTTGTGGTGCAGGAGCTGTAGGGGTTGGCAAAAGGTTAGTTGTAAAAGAATCTTGAAAATCAGTGTTAAGATCGTTTGATTGAGTTTGAAAATTTAAATCCGCTGATGGATTAGAAAAAGGATCATTTGCAATTGAAGTATTTGTAGGAATAGCTGGGGCAGGACTTGATGATTTAAAATCTGGCATCGGTGGAAGTTGCGGGGTGGGAAGAGATTGGTTTTTCTCAGGTTCATTAAAGTTAAAATCAGGAAGTGGTGGTAGGGCTTCAGTGGTATTTTGGGGAGTTTGATTGGCAGGAGTTTGGTTTTGCTGAGCCAAAAATTCTTCAAAACTAGGTATTGGAGAAGTTGTTTGAGCCATTACAGGTGCAGAAGGTGGAGTAGGGGCAATTGGCTGTGGCATTGAAGGGGCTGGCTGTGACTCAGTAGATACAAATGCTGGAGCAGGTGCTGATTTATCACTATTAAAACTATCAGGAACAGCGCTTTGCTGATTGTCTTCCCACATGGAGTGAAGGATATCGACGAGTTCTAGTTTTTGCTCATCAGTTGCAGTTTGGATCCAGTCTCTCCACTCTTGTTTTTCGCTATCAGAAAGGAAGTAGCTTTGATTTATCGCTGATAAAGGGTCTTTTGGAAAGCCATCTGAAAATGATGTTGGTGTTGTTTGAGCCATGTATAGATATATTCTATTTAAAGAAATCTTATATACATTATAGCACACATTTATGGCTTTGGCTAGTCATTTTTTTGGCTTTTGTAATTAATTGATCACAAGTCTACGATTTACTGATGTGATTTAGTTGATCAAAGTAGTGTTTGAGTAGTGTATAAGCCGATAAATTGTCTCTTTGATATTTGAAATGGCGATTGGGTAATAATTGCAAAGCCTGTTTTGTGGTATTTCTTTCATCAATTTTAACCACAGTTTTATCGCTAAATTTATCTTCTAAAACTTTTATAAATTCATTGATCTGACTACTGATTTTGGTTTGTTTACCTTGAAAATTACTAGGGTATCCAATTACTAAAGTCTTAATGCTTGGATACTGAGTCAAATAGGCATCTAATACATGAACAACGGCTTCAGTAGAATGGCTGATTTCAGAAGGAATGATAAGATCCAAATCAATATTTCCAAAGGAAATTCCACAAATTTTTTCTCCCCAATCAATACTTAAATGAGAATACATATCAAACCGTTTCATCAATTATGTTTTTGTGAGTTGTACAGATACTCCAAGTCAAACAAACACCAAACAAATATATCTGAGCACATAAATAGATCCAAAACAAAGTCAATACTACAGTTCCAGCTGCCCCATAAAAAGGATTCCTAAACATTACTCCGATATAATATGAAAGAGCAACAAAACTAAGATGAAGTAAAAATGAAGTGATAAAACTTCCAACTAATAAAGGTTTTGAAGGAATTCGGCTGTAAATTAAAACTTTTAGTAAAATAAACAAAAATAGTGTGGTTACAAAGATTTGGAAAAATGGGGTAATTAATGCAGTAATACTCATTATATCAAAGAATTGGCCTATTCCATTAAACCCATCCCCGACTAAAATATAAATTATCCAAAATACTCCAACTGTGACCAGGGCAATGATGTTGCGAGAAAATCCTTTCAAAAATTCTTTTAAATTAAATTCAGTAGGCCTTGTCTCCCAAATTGTAATCAGTGACATTCTGATCTCATTGATCAAACTAAAAGCAGTAAAAAACAATAGAATAAAGCCAATAAAGCCAGCGGGCCCTTGTCCTTGAGTTGACTGAACCGCGCTTATAAGATTATCCAAAGCCACTGCAAGTTCACCGCCTCCTACTTGATAAACCTGGCTAATAAGTCTATCTCTAGCGTAAGAATCAGAATAAAATATCCCTATAAAATATAAAAAAACTAGAAGTGAAGGGCCAATTGCAAAGATAGTGTAATAAGAAATAGCTGCTGCCATAGTGGCCACTCTGTCCTTATTCCACTTATCCAGAGCAGATTTAAAAATTGTCCAAAGAATCATACCCTTCGAGTTAACAGAACTTTATCTAACTTGTAAAATAAAGAATTATTAATTTATATATTGATATGAATAAAATCCTATTTGCAACGACTAACCATCACAAAATCAGAATATTCAAACTAGCTTGGGAGCAGTCCAGATTAAAAGATATGTTCGAATTAATTTTTTTAAATGACTTAAATCCAGTAAAAGAAGATATTGAAGAAAACTATCAAAGAGCTGAGATTGCCCTGCAAAAAATTGAAAACCTTGATAGAAGTATGACTATTCACAATGCTTTAGCTTTTTGTCATGGAGTGGAAGAATCAAATTGTTTTGCAGAAGAAAACTAACCAAGGGTAGGGCAGCACAAAAACCTGAGGCAGGGCTAGAAGAAAGTTTTTCCATGTTTTTTACTCCAGATGGGTATTCACAAACTTTAAGTCAGTTTCCTGATTTAGATAGTCTATATAGTTATTGGTCAAGTGAATTAGCACCTATATCCAAAGGAATTGAAAATTATATTTTAAGCAATATTTCATAAATTATTGTTGACAGATTTAGTTAAGCAAAGTTTCATTTGAAAATGAATAGTCTCAAAAAAAGATCCAAGATTTTAACCTTTGTTGTGATCATTGCACTTTTGATTCCAACCTTTATCATTATTTTTTCTAATATTGCTGCTGATAGTTTATCTTCAGCGCAGTCGCCAGCAAATTCTAGTTCCCAGTCAAGTCAGTGGTCAGGTGATAATACAGACAGTATCAGTAATACTGCAACTGGATATTCAGACTAAATTATTTGAAATAAGCTTTGGAGATGTATTCTGATAGCATGCGGTGAGTATGGAAATAGCTACCGTTGATTGCAATTGATTGCTGCATGATTTTTACCCATTCTAGCTTGTTGATTTTATAAAGTGGTAAGATTTTGTCTTCTAACGTATCGTAAATATTACTTAGCTCGCACATTTGATCCTCTGGGTCTTCGCAAATCCCACCAATTGACCAGCCTGTAACATCTTCAACGCAGCCTTCAACCCACCACCCATCTAAAACAGACAAACTGGGTACTCCATTAAGAGCTGCTTTCATGCCACTTGTACCAGAAGCTTCCATAGTCTTTTTGGGAGTATTAAGCCAAATATCACAGCCACTGATCATTAGTTTTGCAATATCCATATCATAATCTTCCAAATAAACAACATTATAAGATTCCGTTGAGTTCAGACTATGTGAATATATATCGCGGATCATTTTCTCACCTGCCTCCACATTTGGATAGGATTTACCAGCAAAGACAAACTGGATTCCATCATATTTATCAGCAATTTGTTTAAGTCTCTCAATGTCTTGAAAAACTAAGTTATTTCTTTTGTAGCTATCAGCACGGCGACCAAAGCCAATTGTCAAAACCTCTTTATCAAAGCTCTTAGCCGTTTTTTCATAGATGTAGTCAAAAAGTAATTGTTTGTTTTCACTATGAGCGTGTAAAATCTCAATAGATGGTATTTTTAATGCGTTTCTAAGTTCAAAAGGGTCTTGTCTCCAGTTTGGTAAGTATTTATCAAAGAGTTTTTGAATTGAATCACTTGCCCAAGTTGTAGCATGGATACCATTAGTAATAGCTTCAAAATCAGAGTCTGGGAATAATAATTTACTAACCTGAGCGTGTTTTTTGGATACCCCGTTGTTAAAACCTGAATAAGCCAAGCAAATATCAGTTAATAAAACGGAACCGTCTTTGATAATCTCTTTTGGAATAAATTGTAAATATTTTTGGGGTAAATATTCTTTTAAAATATCCATTTTGTAGCCACGATGACCGTGTAAAACTGGTGTATGGGTGGTAAAAACTACCATGTCTTTAACTGCATCTTGGCTGTATTTTTCAAGCAAAGGAAATACTCCAAACGCGGCGTGACTTTCATTAAGGTGATATTTATTAATATTGTAGCCTAGTTTTTCTAATATCATTACACCACCGATTCCAAGTAACATTTCTTGTTGAAGCCTGATTAGATTGTCTGCTTCATATAGATTATTGGTGATGGCTTTGATTTGATCTGGGTTTGAGTCTAGATTTGTATCGATAAATAAGACTTTATTGGAGTTTTCTAATTGGTATTGCCATATTTGTACATTTACATCGCTACCAAATAATTCTAACTGTAAGCTAATCGGATTAAGTTTTAAAAATTGGTTTGGATCCCAATCATCAGTTGCTTCGCTCTGATCACCTGTTTCTTTATCCAAAGTTTGCTTAAAATACCCGTGTTTATACAGTAAAGATATTCCGACAACATTGACTCCCATTTCTCCTGCAGATTTGAGTGTATCTCCAGCTAAAATCCCAAGACCTCCCGCATAAGTTTTGATATTTGACTCAAGGCCTATTTCCATACTAAAGTAAGCAACATGTTTGTTTTCTGACATAATACCTTAACTGTACTTGCTATTTTTAATTACGTAAATACCTACTTTTTGCCTTTCTTTTTAGGCTTTGGCTGGATTATCTCATCTTCATCAATTTTATTTTTCTTCAAAGTAATGAATCCAACTAAGATCATAAAGCCAATACCAAGGGAGGCAAATATGCCTAATAAAATATTACCACCTGTTCTAGGAGTAATGTTTAGATTACCACCACCGTTTTGATTGCCAGGACCTGATATCACACTTCCTCCAGTTCCACCATCGATTGGGGTTACATTGGGATTGCCACCATCAGGATTAGGGTTGATTATGACTCCAGAAACCCCTTCAACCCCGTTGTCAATTATATAAGCAACACTATTACTAGTTTGAGTATTGCCTGGGTAGATCAATCTTCCCACTGCTGTTCCACTACCTTCAGGAGTGTTGATAAAGTCTAATTGATCGCTACTGCCTTGAATAATAACCCAGTCTTGACCCCCTAATCCTTGATCTGTTCTGTATATACACAATCCATCAGAATTGGTTTTTGTTTCTAAAATAATTGTAGAGCCAAGTTGAGGAGGAGTAAATTCAAGCCGACAAACTACATTTTCTAAAATTAAATTAGTTTCGTTGCGAGCAGGACCCAAAGTAAAAATCAATAAATCACCAGGTTCGATGCTGGTCTCATTTATAGTCAAAGTTACAGGCTGCACTACCAAAGGAGAAACATCCAAAGTAGCTGTTGTTGAAGCCGTGTTAGCCTCTATTGAAATCAAAGAAAAAGCAGATAAAAATAACAGAATAGCCACCAAATTAATAATAAGGAGATTTA
>JBBSJV010000035.1:0-13212 GCA_038256935.1 Patescibacteria group bacterium | reverse complement strand
TTGCTTTTTCAAAATCTATTTTGGTACCTACAAAATTTGCAAATCTTCCATTACCACAGCCTAAATCTAATATGTTTAAATCTTTAAAAGATGGGAGAAACTCGACCATATCCTCCCATCCACTCCAAAAGTACTCTGGATTATCATTCCAATATGGAGCAACTCTGGTATAAAAATCTTGAGTAAGATTATTTAGCTTAATAACAGTTGATTGATTCACAATCTATACCTCCTGTAAAATCCTATCTTGGTCAATTATTCGAACTCTATAAGAAGGTCCTGTACAAATTCTAGAACGCAGTAAATTGCCATCTAGTACATATCCACTTATCAAACACCCTTGATCATCAATATAAAATTCCCCCTCATTTAATTGCATATTTTCATGATTACTTTTAAACTTAACAGTGCTTTTTTCTATTTTTTCTACATCATTCCAGCTAGGAACATACTCATTCATCATCGATGAGACTAGTAAATTGAAATATTTAAATAAAGTTACAGATTGATCTTGATTGAGATTTATTTCACTATTTTTGATTAATTTAAAGGATTCGGAGGCAGCTTCTAAAATATTTTTAGCGTACTCGTAAACCAATTGCTCATCTTCAACATCTGGTTTAATAGTAACACTTGATCGTAAATTAGTTTTGATTTCTTTGATAAGCTTTGTGAATTGATAAGTATTTGTCACCGTATCATTTTTCCATACCTCGTCTATTTGTTTAATCTGATTTAATGTATATTTTTCAAAACTGTTTGAACCATAGAACTTATTCCACTCTAAAGCAAAACTAATCAATTTTACTCTAATATCAGAATTCAGGTTATATTTTTCTGCTAATTGTTCTAAATAAACAAAATTGCTATCTGCAATCAATGAATTTAACAAAAACTCTTTGGCGGAATTTAAATCTACATCACTGATATATTTACTAATCTCTTTAAAAAACTTTACTACTCTTGTGATGTTGTTTTCATACCAGTTCATATCAGACTCGTACAGCGCTTCTATATAGGCTTTTTCTATTGATAGAATAGGGTCAGGGTCTGTGGAATCAAAATTCTCAATAGTATTAGCCCAGGTTAAATACTCACTACTTATTTTTTTACTTTGCCTAGCTTGTTTGTAACTCGCACCAACTGGTAGCTCAATTTCTACCCCGTCTGTAAATGAAAATTCTCCAGATATAGATTTGAGTTGATCAGTAAACCCTTTTAGTAGAGTCTTAATTTTTGGATCTGTATCCGTTGTAAATAGAGTAATAACTGGGCCTGCGCAGACTATCTGTAATTTGTTTTTTAATAAGTCAAAAGAACCTACTTCTCCAATTTCGTTTAAATATTTTTTTAGTCCATCAAAAATTCCAATCCACAAATATTGTATGAGGCTATCTCCGTCATTATAATTGATAATATTAAAGGGCTTGGGCTTGATTTCAAAAGTGGCGAAACATTCCACATTTTGTTGCTTCAAAAAAGTAATTTTGGAAATAGTTTTCTGGCACAGCAAAGGGTCAATCGAACCTAACGTGGAATTGAAAACTTTGTTTTGTTCTAAGATCACATTTTTTTTGGAATCATCTAAAAATCCATAGGTTTTTCTCAGTTTATTAATGTATTTAGGATCACTTACATCTGAAATATTTTCAACAATATTGATACCATCTACATTTAAAACTTTTTGTTGTTCTTCAAACCAAAGACTTGCGTATTCTCCTGATACCTCCTTGGCTTTTTCTAATCCTTCGTATTGCGATGGGTTTTGGGCTTTTAAATCTATCGGAAGAGATACTTTATTTATTATTTCTTGCAGGTTTTGATTTTCTTTAAAATCTTTTTTAAATTTTAAAATATCTTCATTACTTAGTGCATTTTGCGAAGCTTTGACTATTATTAAATCAGTTTTTACTTTACATGTGCAAAGGTATGTTTTGGCAACTGATGCAGTCTCTTCAATTCCCAAAAATTCTCTAAAACTGCCATCATTTTGTCCATAACTTCTTAATAAAACCAATATTTTTGAAAGCTCATTTTGTATCACCTGGTTAAGCTCCAAAGCCAGAGTTTTAGTTTTTTTCAAGTCGCCACCTTTTATAAAAATTTGAAACTCATCTCCCCCTACTCTATACAGCTGCAATTCTGGAATATTTTCACCTTTTTTTACTGATTTTACTCTTTGGTTATTTAAAATAGCTTGAACCTCATCGACTATTATTTGAATTAAACTATCCGCATATTCACTACTTACATTGTCCATGTACTTGAGATAGCAAATATCAAAACCAAGTAAGGCAAAATCATTAGTATTATAATTTTCTGCTCCAAATGTTTCATGAAATCTTTTAATTAAAGTTGACCTATTTTTTACTAATGTAATTTCTTGATCAACACTTAAATCCAGGTACTGTTCATTTCCTATATTAGCATATAAATCAAATTTATGGCTTCTAAAACAACCCACATCAAAACTTGAAAAAGGTACTGCTCATTTTCATCTTTGAGAAAAGATTGGTTAGCTACAAGAAGCTCTTCTAAAAGCAATACATAACTACTATTATTAAATAAAACCCCACTTGGAATAAGTCTTTTTAGCATTGACACTCTAGCTGGATTGAGTCCATTATTTAAAAACAAGTTTAAAAATTTTTCTGCATCCTTTACGATTACACCCTCATCAACAACTACTATGATTCCAGAATATCTCAAATACTGTTGAATAATTCTACGACTATGGATTATTTCCATACTTTTTTCTTCAGTATACTCTATATTAACATTTTCCATAACTATCAATCACTAAAACTAAAATTAATAAAGTATACACAAAATATTACTAATATGCAATGCAATACTGTACCCTAGTAGAGTAGGTAATTATTAATTATTTCCTATAATATTACTATTTACCAACTACTACCAATTGGTAATCTTGTAATTGCCATTGATCTAAAAGCTCAGATTCGGTTAAAACTAATTCTTCAAAATAAGGATCGTTTATTGTGTAATTTGTTACTCCATTGACTGTCTTGTATCCAGTTATGACACCCACATGCATTTGTCTAAATTCTTTAGCTTCTCCTGATTGAGTATAGATTGTAATACTACCAGCAAAACTATCTGGCCGTACATGCCACCACAAAACTGGATTTCCTGCAGATAAGGCTTCTTTGATGTCAGTAATGTTTCCATTATCCACTTCGTAGGAATTTGGAAGATATTCTTTAGCTATACTTGCAATTGGTCCATTATTAACTCCCCAACCTGTAGCTAATTCCAGACTTTCCACCCCTTCATTTTTTCCTGTAAACCAACCCTTAACATCACCTACGAAACCTTCATCAGGATCACCCCAGACTATTTTACTACCCTGTTTTTGGATTTTAAGTGGAGCACTTATCCCCAACTCTTCCATCAAAAGATCTTGATTAGTTTCTACTCCGTGATATTTTAGAGCCATTTCAAGGCTAGCCACCTCACATGATAATGAATAAATTTGTTTGATAAGAGGAACTTGTAAATCAACATTTTCTAGTATAACAACACTTTCTTCGGTATCTTCTTGGTTTTGATCTATTACTCCTTCTACATCTGAGCTTGGCCCTTCTTGCTTGCTCTGAAAAGATTCTGTGACCTCGTAAACTTTAGCTGAAGCAACTTTGGCTTGGTACTCAAACTGTCCATTTTGGAAACTAAGAAAGGCAATAAACAGTATAGCAGCAACTGGCAACCCTGCTGAAACAAGTGTGTGATATGTGTAGTCAAAGGCTTTTGTGAAGGTGTTTTTTTTGTCACTTTTTGCTTGCAATATAGGAGCAATATGAGAGTAACCGTATTTATTTGCAAAATCATGATGATTAAGCTTTTCATACTCCGTATATTGTCTGATCGGGTAATCGTTTTTGTTTTTTGATGGCAAGAAAAACGGATTCATAACCAAAGTATACACCAACTTTCTTTATTTGAAAAGAGTGGAGGGGTTCATATTTTATATTGTCAATATGCTATATTTGTGCTATATCTATTACGTGTTACAAGTGGCAACCAAAACATCACTTCCCCCTGTTAGGAATCCTAATCAAATCAGGAATTACTTTCCTATAAACAAAGTCAATATCCATGAGCAAAAACAAGTCAAAAGTGGTATAATGGCCTTACCTAAATACCATCAAAATCGCATCCAGGCTCCAAGACAGCCACTTGTTAAACCTCAGTTTATCCCTGATTTTGAATCTAAACCTCAAGCCCCTTCTAAACAGCCGTTGAACAAACAGAGACTTTTTGACACCACTCAAAACTACCAAACTCCACAAATCTATTTTGATCATAAACCTAAGCTATATCTGCCCGAAACAGTTCAAAATTTTAAACCTACACAAAATTTAGTAAAAGAGGTTACCAACAGTACTCCAGTCGATTTTACAAAACTCTATTACAACTCTCAGATCAAAAGAACTGTTTTAGTTGCGATTTTAGCATTGATTGGGTTTACAGCTTTGATAAATGGTTTTTCAACCTTTATCTTCTCAACTTCCTCCTTGCTTTTCTTGCCAAATTCGACCACACTCCTTGCTAGCAATCCTTTTATCTTTGTTACAAATTATATTAGTAATTACCTGCTTCTATTTGTAAATTACCTACGCCAGTTTGGTTTATTTACTGGCCCGTGGACTCAACCAGATTTTATTTATCCACTGTGGTGGTTTATTATTGATCTTGGAATCAAAACTGGGCTGATTATTTATCTGCAGTTTTACTGGCAAAAATGGGATAGGCAAAACTTATTCGAAAATGGTTGTTTCAATAGCACCTACCCTTACGCTGAAAGCTTTGAAAATTTGCTCGAAGAAACTGATACTGAAGAGGAACTTTATAAAGAATTTTGGCTAGCTACAAATTCACTGCGAAAAGAACAAGGGTTACCACCGATTTCAATTGAAAATATTACAGGCAATTTTGATTCAAAAGATGAAGAGGTCACAAATCAGACTAAAATTTCTCCAGATAGCCAAATTAACACCTCGCAATTAGATTGGGAACTCTACGACACTGACTTAGACTTAGATAACGAGGAAGGATTTAGACAACCTATTTTTGAAGGAGTTTTATCCCCAGTAAGAAACTGGTTTAAAAACCACAATCAAGAGTTATACGGCATCCTAAGAGGATTTATCACACCCTTTATCACTTGGACTTTTGCTATTATCTTATCATTATTTTTCGTACTAGATCCTAGAAACCCAGTTTATATTTTGTTTTATGTATTAAGTGTTACTTCTCTATTCTGGCTCAACCAAAACATCACCAACCTAATGGATCATTTGCGGTGGAAAAACCTAAGATTTTGATTGAAATTGTGCTGCAAACATTGTTGCATCGTCTGTATTGCCACTTCGGATTATGCTATCTAATTGAGTTGAGATTTCAGTAAAATCACCTGCTCTATTGACTAACTGTATTAGCTCCTCAGGGTCGTAGCCCAAACGATTCCAAGCGCCATCACTAAAAGCAAAAACCATGTCACCTGGTTTGACTTCTGTAATTTCAATATATCTCTCAGTTCTTATAATGTAATTGGTGATATGACGTTGCAGCGTAGTCAAACATGCAGTAATACTATGCATTTTTCCTCTGAGCTGACTTATTCTATCACTGCTAATACCAAGCGAGTCTAATCTGGAGATGATTGCCTGTCTATCACCACCACTTGCAAAGTAATTTTCTAATAGTTTCCACACTTCTAGTTGATGCTCTTTTATAATATTATCTAGGAAAGCAGTATGAAGATGATTAATTAATTTTACCTTCTTCGTTTGACCATCAATTAGTAAGATAGGGCTATCTCCCATACCCATAGTCGTCAAAGTAAGTTTTCCTTCATTTTCTTCTATTTTACCACAAGCAACAGTACATGCAGTATCTCGTCTTAGCCCTTGTCTCATAATATAGGCAGTATTGTTTAGATGAGTCTCAACCGCCCTGAAAAGGACTCTATATATAGTAATTAAAATATTTTTAACCTTAGCTGGGGTTAGCTGATCGTTTTCCAAGCTTTTAATTACAAGGTCTGGTACGATTTCAGTTGCCATGCTCAGAGGATACCCACCAACTCCATCAACCAAACAGAAGATTAGATTACCCTCATTTGGACAAACTAATACATTATCTTGATTAATTTTATATTCTCCTTGCGTGGTTATTCCTGTTGGGTGTGTTCGTGCAGCATATTCAATAGTTGCACCATTAATACTGATTTCATATATTTCAATTGGTTCAGGGCTATTGACCCCTACTTCAGGTGATTCAAATTGGACTGTATCCATACCGTCTGAACCTTCTAGGATATCCTCAATATTAGATGTAATCTCACTTAAACAAACTTTTAATTGAGGATTTATCTGGCAATTCATGCCCCCATCAAATACAAAAATATCTATTTCTAATTCATAACTAATATTGCCATCCGTCAAATCAAATCTAACTCTTTCTTGGTAATTATGTTTTGAGTAATAAATGTTTTTTAATCTACAATTTTGCCCCTCGTAATACATGTAATAATTACCCTCAACTAATTCTTGATTAAGTAAATTTATGTAGGTTTTAACATCACCGTAAGATCCTTGTTTTAAAACTTGCAAGTCTGGAAATCTAGGCGCCTCTACAGAACCTTCAATAAGATAACCTGCATCAAGCGTTTCATCTCCTGCAATAATGGAGTAGAATACTGCTAAGAGGGAATTATCAAAAGCATCTGTAGATTCAATTATTTCATGAGACATATAATTTATTATACCTTTTCTAATAACCCTAGTCAAAAAATTATTTTCATATAATAAACTCGATTATAAATTTATCAGAAGTTTTTTTGTTTTAGGGGTTTTGGGCAAGGTGGGGCAATTGATGTGTATATCCAAATTTATTATTATCAAAGCCAGAAAATATACTTAACCTGATTTACCTAAAAGCTAAAGTACTTTTTTCTTTGATACTCCGTATATCATTATTTTTAACAACTTCTTTACGTTTTATATAATCTATTCCAGTTAGAGTTATAAGTCCTGTGGGTTTTCCAATATTATAAAAATATTCCATATATTCTAGCGTAGCTTCTAATAATTTAGCTTCTGGATCAAGTTTGATGTAAAAAAGATTAGTTTGTGTATCTTAAACAACTACATAAGTCGACTTTGGATTGGTGGACCCCTCAAATTCAAGTTTCCCACCCTTAGACATGGCATCAGAAGACGAAGTTAAAGTATGCTCAAGTTTGCATACAATTATCTCTCTTTAATTCTGACCCTTAGTTGGAAAGCGAATGACCCCTTTTTTAACAATTTCAAGATCCCCATTGCCAAGATCTTTAAATACGGCTGGGGAAATCAATTTAAAGTTATCTAAATCGTAAAGTTCATTACTAAGCTCTGTAATTTCAATGTCACTATCTGAAAATAGTCTATAATAATCTATAATGTTTTTCGTAAACACCAATGGTTTTTTATTCATAACAATGTGAAACTGTTTACTTAATTGGTCAGTACCCTCGATTTCTATAGCCCAACATCTACCCACATAATCATCAATTTCAAATATTGTTGGCACTTGTTGCCCAAAATGCTTCTCACCTATGCTCTTCTCTGTCTGAGAACATATTTTAACTTCAAATTTCTTTGCAAAATCAACAACTTCTTGTCTGTTCTTTTTACAATTTATTGAGTTATATTTTTCAAGCCAATCAGGTTGTCTTTCGCTTGTTAAATCTACTTCTGGTTTGGTTGTATCAATACTGCCTTGTCTGTTTTCTATTAATGGCTTGGTGGCAGGTTCCGTTTGCTCTGTTGGTGGGATTTTAATAGGCAACGCATTTACATATTCTATAGCCCATTTCCCAATCTCAATTATATCTTGAGTTTTTAATTTGTCTTTCTCAGCCTCAAAAGTCTCGACTAATTGAATATAACTATGTTTAAAACCATGATTGACTTCTTGGTAATTTGACTTAACTGCATAATAAACTATGTTCCCTAATAGATAATCCAAAGAACCCCGCTTAGCTGTTTTTTGATAAAAAATACATTCTAACAATCCATATCCCAAATCACAGTTTTCAAATATTCGGACTTTATAGCTATCAATCAAACTGAGACGATGTTTAGCTAATTGTTCTAACTCAACAAATTCGTCAATATCTAATTCAAGTAAAACCTCTTTTTGACCTGCATGAAGCTTAGCCCAGTCATTTTGACTACTTTTAGTAATTTCTAAGATTTAGTTTATTTTTTGAACTTTGTCTACTACTAGGGGAGCTTCACCGCTTGAAGCCGAAGGAAAAGCAGTTGTGGCCTCAGAAGTCACTGTGTAAATCCCGAAGACCATGTTTGTAAAGAATTCATTAGCTACAATTACTTGATAATTTGCTTGATTATCTGTTAATTTTATATAATTGATTGGCCTTTCAGGATCATTTGTTATTTCGTAACTTACTTGAAAACACCCATCAGGAGTTAGTATTTTACCGGGACTAGTCAAACCTACCGATTGAAAAGCATCTAAAGGTGATTGTTTAAATGTTTCATAGGCAATATATGCATTACAAACTTTGTTCAAAAACTTTAGTTCTTCTGGATTAGTTGTATCCAAAGTTTTTAGAAGATGGATTTTTCCCTTGTCTATTAAACCAATATGATATTGTAAAATCGATATATCTGCAAAAGGGTCATTACTATTCTCAAAAATATCTATAAAAGCATCTAGATAATATCGCTTATTTTCTTTATTTTCGGGCGTTTGCGAAGCTTTTAGTACTTGTAGGCATTTATTTTCCAGGGTCGGATCTGTTTCTGTATCAGTTGTATCTTCAGGTGTATAACCTCTTGTTTCTGTACTTTTTGCGAATCTTTGACCGGCTCCATATTTCAAATAGGCAGCAATCATATTTACTTGACTGCGCTCTAATGTTTTGTTATCTTGCAATTGATCAATTATATTTCTAAAATAATTCAATTCTAATATTTTATTTGCTAAAATTAAACTAGGATTTTCATAATTTTGTATTCTTTGGTCTCCATGATAAAGCTTATACCATTCAATAAATTCATCGTCATTGTTTAAGTCAGCTAATACTTTATTTACTAGCGGAATTAACTGATCTTTGCTATACTCACTACCTTCAATAGTATATACAACTAGATTTGTATCACCCATTATCCAGCCACGTAGCTCCTCATCTTGTCCCGTATCAGCCCCTCCATATATTAAAAATTGGAACTTGCTCAGACAGCCTGGTAAATCATCATCGCTTACTACGTTTTTCTCACCATCGATCATTTCTGTTACTACTCTGCCTCCTTCTGCAAGGACAATCATGTTAGGATAATCAGCAAGTTGGATATAGTCTATTTGTGCCCTTGTCCATGTACAAAACCCCAATCCTACTGACCAATGAAAATTGGCACGTGAAAGTACTGAATCGGTAAAGTCAACACCTAACTCTGACTTGGAAAAATTAGCTGACTTTAGGTTACAACCCACAAAACCAACATTAACTAAAACACTGTTTGAAAAATCTAGCTCTTCAAAATTTTGCTCCTCAAAATCTACGTCTAAAATCTTGACTCCGAGGATAAGATTTGGATCTTCCTTATGCCTATCAACTCTTTCTTGATCAACCCATTTAATAAGAGCAAATAGCACTTCATTCTTAAGATCTTTTTTCTTTACTGGATCTTGTTCCTGGCTTAGTATTTCATCAAAATCTAGTGAATAATGGTAGTTTCTACGTCGATTCACTTCCGTCTTTATTTCATATTTTTTTCCTCGGATTTCTATTGTTTTGGGAGATACTACAGATTCAGTTGTCTCTGGAGTAGGCGATTCAGTTGTCTTTTGTGTAGCCAAATCTAAAGTCTGAACCATAAATTCGTTAGGAGCAACCATCTCGTCTGTACCATATCTTAAACTCCTCCATATTTTGTCATCGACTTCATTATCAGTGCCCAGAATATTTCCTAAACGAGGTAAAATGTCTTCGTTACTGAGACCAATTAGTCTAGAAATTTCAGGTAAATTTAAAAATTAAGCTTTTGTTTGAGTCTTTGTTTCAAGATGTTTATCAACCTCTGGTTTAATTATTTCAACGTCAAAAGCTGCAAAAGTAGCATCATCGTATTGATTATCTCTTCTTTCTTCAACATAAGATGAAAACCATTTTTTCAGTTCAAGTCTATTTTTGCCCGATTTACACAAGTCTTTAATATTTTTGATAAAATGCATTAACCCAGCTTTGTCAGGATAATCACTAAAAGAGACAATGTTTTTAACATTAGCTGGAATTATTCTTACTGATAATGACTTGTCCAAATTACAAAGTGGTGACAGAGATTTTGTAACAATATTATCAGCCTCTGTTAATTCCAACAATAATTCTTTAAAGCCATCAGAAAATTTTTTGAATTCAATTTGTTGTGAATCAAATAATGCTCGAGCACACTCATATATTATTCCTCTACCAATTTGACTCTGATTTAAATTAAAATTATCATTTAAATGCTTATAAGTGTCAGTCAAAAACTGTTGATCATATTCGTTCAAAGTTACTTTATTGCTTTCAATTATAGAATCAAAGCTAAAACGATCCATCTGACTACAAAATGTTACATCACCTGATGCATCAAAAGCCAAGGTATAAGAATCCCCACTAGAAATACAGATAAAACCATTTCTGGATGGTAACACAAGCTCCATTGTAGTTCCTAAATTTTTATAACTAAAAGTAGGATGTGCAATTTTAAACTGCTCAAATCCATCTTGTATTTTTGCTTTAGAAGTCTCAAATATATCTTTTGGGGATAGTGTACTAAGAGTTGATATCTCAAGAGTACTCAAAGATTTTCCAATACTTTTTGCAAGCTCACCACTTAATTGATTACTTGAAACTCCGTCAAATAATACATATGCCCCATTACCTAGACTACAAAAATAATCTTTATTTTCTTCTGGTTTATCAGGAAATTTTGAAAAAGTTAATCCGACAGCTTCGCTAGGTCTATATTCAGTATTATTTTCCAAATCTGATTCACTATCTTCGTAATCCTTCAAAGTTAATTTTCCAAGTACAAAGTCAGAAAAGAATTCAGAAAAAGGAACATTTTCATTATTTAACTCTAATCTATGCATTGTAATGCCCAATGTAGTATCTTCAACAATTTTAACATTACACTCTGAATTATCATCAAGTACTACCGCTCCTTCCTTAATTCCGATAAGACTTAATGCCTTTTCTATGTTAACTGAAGCAATACTGTCTAATAAAAAAATCTTAAATACGTTATTTATAAATTTTTGGTCATCCTCGCCAATAATATCAAGGAAATTGCTGCGATTATTGATAATAAATCCTGCTTTATATTTATTTTGATCTATTTCATTCAAGCCCCTTATCACTCTTAATAACCCAGCTTCTATATCTGAAAACTCTTTAACTGAATACTCTTGAGTAGCTTCTAAAAGCTGTTCGATATAGTAAGTTGAACTATCTCCATCTTCTGAATCAAGAGTATTATCATGCTCTAATATTTCAACATATTTATTTATAGTTTCATCTTCAGTAGCAAGTAAATCTCTGACTGTCCTAATCGGATATTCCTTATTCATGATCCTTATACTATCAGGATTTGTCTCACCCTGTTCTTGATCACCCTGCCCACCTTCTAAACTTATCCCCAATGAGTTTTGGTTATTTTTGTCTTTTGCATTTTTTAACACTCCTGCTGCAAATCCTACAGCTCCAGCCGCCGATAAGGCCACTCCACCTGCCGCAACTTCCCTTAAAGTTTCTAATGCAATATTTGTACCAGATTCTTCAATGACTGGATCTAAAGTTCTGGGCAATAACACAGCATTTCCAGCACCGTCAATATATCCTTGAGTTGGATTTGCCTCCAAGAATTTTCTAGCATATTTTTCAAACTGATCAAGGTAGGATTGATTAATATCCACACCGTTTACTAAAGCATATTCTTTTACGAGTTCAATTCCCCGGTTATTTGCAACAACATCAGTTTGCCCTAAGACTTGATCTCCAACCATTTCCCAGCTTGGATTGACTAATTGACTTTCACTAGATATTGCTGATACGGCACCATCAAAACCTTCAGCCTGAAGTAAAGCTGGATCAGAGAAAGTTTTAGACCAAATGTCAGTCATTGCTAGATCGCCACTGTTTTTGAAATTGATGATTCCATTATCTGCAAAATAGTCTCTTACATACCCATCAAGGGCTTGTATTTGCTCAATTTCATTGCTTTTATAGGCTGACGAGATCTGTTTTGCCAAGTCTCTAGAAATATTTCTAACTTCCATTTCACTAACATCAGCAAACCAGCCAGAGTTTTCATGTCCGATTCCATTTGCTACCAATCTTTCTTCCAACTGTTTAGTAAGCCCAGCTTCATTTCTGACATCAAAGTTTGCTTCTTGTAAAATATCTCTAGCTGGATTCAATTCTATAACTTGATCTGTGTTTATTTCTACATTACCTCCTCCAAATCCACCTCCAACAACCTCTTCAGTCGTACCATCAAATAACTGAGGCATTTCAAACTGTCCATCTTTAGCACCTTTTATTGCTTCACCAACGGAGGCAAAAGCAAATGAAGTAATTAAACTGAAAGCAATTTTTTTAACCTCTTGAGATTTCCTACCCTCTTTTTTGTAATATTGACTAAAACCTTCGATCCCCATTAACGGACTTTGAATAGAATTAAACAAATTAACTATCCTTGTATCCCAGTCTTTAATTAGATCGATTTTAGTATCTATCTCAGAAAAATCAGATTGTTGAGCATTTACTTGCTCCTTGTTGTTAATTAAATTAATATATTTGACTATTTCACTTCTAGTTGAACTTGATGGACTATCTCCAAGAACTTGATACAAATGGTCCAAAACGGCTGGTTTTAGTTCTGTAAAAATATTATCTTCTTCTAGCAAATCATCTAGCATTGACTTCGTTTCTCTCCAGATTTCACCAATCTCTACTATGCTCATTTCTTCAATTCCTTGAACTGCATGCTCGCCAGCCCTTGTAATAGAATTAACACCAGTCCTTCCAGCTGCTAACCATAGTTTCGCTGACAATGAGCCAAGTCCACCAGTTGCAATACTTGCCGTAGTTACCCCAGCTGTAACAGCTAGGTTTGCAATAGATTTATTGGT
>JBBSJV010000034.1:0-13546 GCA_038256935.1 Patescibacteria group bacterium | reverse complement strand
TCCTAAATGAAAAGGAAGTCAAAATCCCAGCAGCTTGGCTGATTGAAAATGCGGGTATGAAAGGAGTAAAAGACACTAACCAAAAGGTAGGTACACACCCTACCCAACCACTTGTGATCGTAAATTATGAGAAAGTTAGTGGAAGTGAAATAGTAGAATTTATGAAACTGATCCAAAAAAAGGTTAAAGAAAAGTTTGCAATAGTGCTTGAAAATGAGGTGAATTTAATTTAAGTAGAGGAGGCCACCGCATCTCCATGGTTTACACAACAATGTGTATTTTCTTTCTAAAACCGTAATTCCCATTGCCCTAGTAGCGGAACCCTTGCGGTTCCATTTTGATATAAATGCAATGGCGAATAATCAACATCCATGGCAAAATTTTTAGGATTACGGATCCAGAAGTTGCTGATCAATTTATTAGAGATATATTTGATATAGTAAGTAAAGATTAATTTTACCGCTCACAAGACATAAACTCCATTTTAAAACCATTTAAATCCTCCCAAAACACGGCATAATAACCATCCTCATACTCTGGATAGAAAGTAGGTTCATCTACGATTTTCACATTCAACTCCAAAAGTTTTTGATATATCGCATCGATAGCTTCTTTATTTTCCAGTTCAATTGCAAAATGATGTAAACCTACTTGATAACGATTGAATTTGGAAGTTGCAAATTGCGGATCTTCTGGAGAGATTTCAAATAAAAAATTGCTTACAAATTTTATCCCACACACAAACTCATTTTCCATAATCAATGAACCACCAAGATAATCAACGAAAAGTTGTTTATAAAATTTCTTTGATTCTTCATAGTCTTTGACTGCAAGATTGATATGATCTACTCTTGGAAGAACTATATTTTTAGAAGGAATGGACTGAGTCATATAATTTTAACTTTTAAGTTTTGAATATGATTGTCAATCATATAGTTTTTTTGGAGTGCAACCCTTCCGGTTCCATTTCCTTTAAGAACTTTCAATATCTACCATTGCATCCCCCCCCATTAAATTTGCAACGGGAAGCCAGAGGCTTACCCCTACGATAAGAAATTAAATGAGTTTTTTCGTAGGGGTTTAATTTATCCGCCCGTGTCATGTCATATTACGATGTTAATTGATTCGTGAATTGCGTTGCAATACGGGAGAATTAAAATTCTCCCCTACGCAAGAGTTGTAAGGTAATATAAAAAATTCCAAATTACATTTGACAAATAATGTACTATTTACTACTATAATACTAGTATTATGTCAGTAAAATCGAAGTATACATCTACTGTGGTTATCACTATGAGCCCTGATCAAAAAAAGGCTATTCAAAAACAAGCCAAAAAATTGGGTCAGAGTATGGCTACTTATATGCGTTCAAAATCATTAGAAGATATTGAATTGGAATCTGCATCTGAGAAAAATCACCACCCTCTGCGAAAATTTGCTGGGATTTTAAGTGAAGACGTTGCGGATAAATATATACGAGATATTTCCGATAAAATAAGTAAAGATTAGTTATGTATTGTCTCGATACAAACATGGTAATTTATTTTCAAAAAAATGATGAAAAAGTAGTTAGAAAAGTAATTAAACTTGATAAATCTGAGATTTGCATTACACAAATTACGCGAGCAGAGTTGTTTTATGGAGTTTTTAAATCAGAAAAACTTGAAGCAAACTTGAATATTCAGAAGTTATTTTTACAAAACATCCAAGTGATTTTACCGAGTTTTGAGTCTGATCAAATCTTTGGTGCTATCAAAGCCTTGAGTAGAAAAACTGGGAAAGTAGTTTCTGATGCAGATTTATTAATTGCCTCAATATGCCTTGCTAATAACCTAACATTAGTCACTGCAAATACAAAAGATTTTACACATACTCCAAAACTGAAAATAGAAAACTGGGCAGAATAATGTTCTTGATCGATGTAAATGATTTTTTCGTAGTGGCTGGATTTATCCGCCCGCATGGTGAAATTTCTTTCCCGTAGGGGCGATTTCGACATCGCCCGTTTAAGATTGTGTTGTATATTCAAAATAATGTTTTTTGTAGGGGTGATTTTTATAGTCGCCCATGTGGCATGTCATATTGCGATGTTAATTTATTCTTAAATTGCTTCGTAATGCGGGAGAATACGAATTCTCCCCTACTAAAGGATACATGTTTTTCGTAGAGTAACCAAAGTAAAATGGGAATCGTGGCCTATTTGCCTACTACCTATTCTCATCCATAATCGCATTTGCAAGACCATCGGCGTGGTAATTGTATTTACGTGGGATATGATTTATCTCGTAATCTAAATGCATTAATAAAGTTTTGATCTTTGTGTAGAAGCCTTTTAGATTTGGGTGTTTCACTTTGTAGACGCCTTTGATTTGCTTTACAACCAACTCACTATCAAGTAGGATCGAGACAAAAACTGGTTTTTCGTAATTTTCTTTGATCCACTCAACAGCCTCAACAACAGCACTCCACTCAGCTACGTTGTTGGTTGTGATGCCTAAAAAACTACCCCCTTCGTGTTTAATAAATTCATGAATATCACCAGTATCAATTACTTGCAAAACCTGATCATTACTAAGACTTTGATCAAACTCCAAAACTACCCACCCACTTGCTGCAGGTCCTGGATTACCCCTGCTTCCCCCATCGGCCATGATTACTACTTTTGTCATATTAAATAAACTGTTCTAAATACTGATTTAAATTCCTAGGCGCAACTTCATCGATCAACTTACTACTAACCCCTTGCCTACTAGATAAACTATCTTCCCAGGTCAGCCTTTGGTTTTGATAAATAAGACCTAGAGCGATCTTGTCAGTTTCACTTGCAATTTTACGGGCGGCCCAAATATCAGCTGTGTCGTGTCCAGTTTCTTGCAGGTTATAAATTTTATCCCAATACCACTCTTGCGGGGTTTGTTTGTTAAAAGTTGGACACATTTGCATGACTTCGATGTAGCTAAATCCATTATGATTCATTCCCTTGATTATCAATTCAGTCAGATCCTCTATCTTATTTGCAAAACCACGAGCCACAAAACTAGGATTTGCTGACATTACTAAATCCAAAGTATTAAGTGGTGGCATGGAAATAGGATCTACTGACCCATTCATCATCATACCAATAGGACTGGTACTTGAAGCCTGGCCAATAGTCAATCCGTAGTTTTGGTTGTTATGAACAACAAAGGTGATATTGAAATTATTGCGAATTGCATGTATGAGATGATTGATCCCTTCTGAAAAAGTAGCTCCATCACCTGCTTGAGCGATGACTGGAAGATCTGGGTTTGCAAGCTTTATACCTGTAGCTAGTGGCAAGACTCTACCGTGAAGACCGTGGATGGTATTGGTACCAATCTTATCACTTTCGTTTCCGCTACAACCTACATCAAAACAAAGCATAGCCTGATGAGGTAAGATATCTTGAGCTGTCAGCGCGTTTTTGATAGCGGTAGAGATTCCAAAATTCCCACAACCACTGCACCAAGTATGCTTTCGAGCTGTTTCATATTTGAGTAATTCTTTAGCTTTTGGTTCCAAATCTTTGTATTGAAATGACATTTGTCTAATCTTTCATGATCATATTCAGAATGTCAAAGTCACTCTCTTGCTTAGCTGTTTTTTGATCAGCATCATGTTTGAGAATTATTCTAAGTCTTTGAATGGCTTGATCTAGATCATGATTGTACTTGGCTAGTAAAAATCTATTTTGTCTTTTTATTTGAAGCCCTTTACTCCACAAAATAGTTTGAATACTGATCAACACAACTGTCGCTAAAAGCTCAATATTATCGACAAAACCATCTTCTATATCATCAATTATTTCTAAAGTTAAAACAATTGCTAATAACGCAGGTAAATATTTTTTTAAGCTAGACTTTAATTCCAGCTGGAACTTAAATTTATTTATATAATCATCACGCTTAGAAACTAATAACCTTAACTGTCTTTCCCTATAACTTGTAAGTAAAACTTCGCTAGCTTTAGGTAATAGATCACCGTATTCATCATCTAAAACTCTAAGTGGGTTTGGAATAACCGGTACTTGTGATGATAATTTGTGTTTTGGAGATAATCCTTCCTCCCATTTGGGCATGATATGTCATTACCGATCTATTATTTTTTTACAACTCTATGTAATGATCAATTACTTATCTTTTAGATCCATTTGAGCTAATTTTTCCAGCTTCGGAGCAATCACTATCCTACAATACCCTTGATTTGGGTTTTGATTGTAATAATCTTGATGGTAGTCTTCTGCTTTATAAAATATATCTAATGGTTTGACCTCGGTGACAATTTGCCCATCATATTTATCAGATTCGCGCAGGTTTTGGACGTAATATTCTACCATCTCGCCTTGTTTTGGATTAGTAAAAAATATTGCTGATCTATATTGAGTACCAACATCGTGTCCTTGGCGGTTCAAAGTAGTTGGATCGTGGACTTCAAAAAAAATATTTAGAATCTGCTCTAAACCAATTTTAGTATCATCAAAAGTAATTTCTACAACCTCAACATGGCCAGTATCGCCATTACAAACTTGCTTGTAAGTAGGGTTTGCATCCTCTCCTCCTGTGTAACCAGAAACAGCTGAAATCACACCGTTTACCCGATTAAAAACCCCTTCGATACACCAAAAACAGCCACCACCTAAGATAATTTTTTGAGTCATATAGTTCTATGAAAATTGGTTTTTAGATGATTGTAAAATCAAATTTAATATACCTATTTACAACTTTATCAAAATATATATAAATAGATAGTTATAAACCCTTAATTCAAAGTGTCTAAATGGAAAATGTAGTACAAAAAGAAAATCCTAAATTGTACGATCGTGTTCGAGCATCAACATTTAATAATTTTGTAACCGGCCCTGTATCTATACTAAATGCGCAAGGCTATGCTAGTGTTGTAAAACATGAAATAGATAAAGCAGATAAAGATCAAAGATACTTGGATCAAAACTATTTATTTTCAATTAATATTGATATTGCAGAAGTTAAAGTCCTTGACACTGCTGTACCAGAGATTGATTATAATCCTGATAGTGGCGTGCAAAACTTAGCCGATTATTGTTTGAATAGAGTAGCAAGAATACTTAAACAACTCGAGTTTGAGTATGGAATCGAAATAAAAACCCAAGCAAGAGTGGGTGGAGACGAATTCTCTATACTAGTTAAAGCTAATAAGAATAAATACCCTGACCTTAAAAAACTAAAAGAGTTGCTGTTGTATGAAGTAAAAAACCAAGTCACAAACTGCACCCAAGTCACAAATCTAAAACTAAAATACGTCGAAATAATTGAGATCACCCCTGAGCATAAAGCTCTTCAAAGAAGAATTCTTAACTGTGGAGTCTCTTTACCTAAAGATTTTCAACTCACAAAAGATGGGGAAATTGATATGGATCATTATGATAGATTGCTTTCTCTATTTGAAAATAAACCTGATAAAATTGAAAATAATCTATTTCAAACTTTTAAAAAAGAACACACAGGTTTAATCGAAGATGATAAATTTAGTTTCAAATACCCAATTTTGCCTACCAATCAACTAGCTAGTTTTTTTGCTTCAGAATCTGTTAAAAAAACCGAAAATATGGGCTTTGGTCTGATTAAAGTAATGAATTTTAAAGATTTAAATGATGCCTTGTCAGCTACAGAAACAGATCTTTTGTACCAAGATTTTTTAAGTAGAGTCTCCAATGATTTGCCTGATGATTTGGATGTAATATTTTTCCGCACAGCTGGAGACTTAAGTTTTGCTTATTATCCAAATACAACAATTAACGAGCAAATTAATACTTTAGTAGAGACATTTTATAAGGAAGCTTCTCAAATAAATAGCAAGAGAATAGAAAATAATGAAACTATACTTCCACCAATATTGATAAGTGCTGATTATAAAGCTATAACCAGTAGTCCAAAAACTCGTATTACTGAGCAAATGCTTGAAAATAATTCATTAGAGAATGGTAACGCAAAAGTTAAAGTTAAATATTTAAATAGTTACACCGCACCATTTGAGATGTTAAAAAGCTTTGAACACCTCGTAAAAGAAAAATTTTCTCGTGGCTTAACTAAAATTTCAACTAGTAGTGATGCTATTATTTCCCAAGATTTAACTTGTCCAATTGACTCAGATCCAGAATATAAAATGATATATTACCAATTAATATATTTACTCAATGAAAAGAGACCTGACAGGCTAGGAATCTTTATTGATGCATCTATGAATAGGTTCCAAGCAGGAGCATTGGATCTTTTTGATACTTTACAGCAAACAAATTTTTATCTTTCTCTAGGAGTAACAAGCAGGGCTGAAGAAGAAACACCGCTTAGCCTTCCGTATTTACAGACTATTCTTAACAATTTAAAAGACATAAACATTAATCCAGAAGTTAAGCCGATCCAGACTGTTATCATGCAACAGAATCTTTTCAAAATCTTTGCACATTTGCGGCTGATGATGAGAACATTGTTTTTCAAAAGTGTGTATTTAAATAAAATACCAAACCAAATCCTAAACAAGATCGCTACTGAAAAAAACCATGAATTTGAAACGTATTGGCTTGATACTCTCATCCCACTTTGCAAAGAATTAGACTCACTTATAAATGGTTGTATGATCGATTTAGATATAAATGCTTTAAAACCTGAAAACACAAATTTAATTTTCGCCTTAAACAATTATTTCAATGTCAAAAATAAAATGGAGGAAAAAATCCTACTTGAACTAGGAGCTAGAAAACTAAGACAGATGCAACACCAGAATAAATCTAAAGTTGGAGATGAAAATATTGTCACCAATGCAACGTCTCTTATTTTTTCTCACTTTGAGCAACTAAATGTTTCTGCCTGTATTGTAATAAATAATCTAAATATAAAATACGAAGAACTGAAAAATCAATTACATACTGCTACTTAAATTCTCAACAGTAGTCTCCAAAATACGCCCCTGTGCTTCCTTAGTATAATAAGCAGTATGGGGTGTAAAAATAACATTTGGTCTTTGGGTAAGTGAATAAAGTTTGGTGTTTTCATGGCAGTCTAGTAGGTCTTTTTCATCTTCTACCACATCTAAACCAGCAAAGCCTACTTTGTGACTATCCAGAGCTGAGATCAAACTATCAGTATCTATCAAACCACCACGGCTCGTATTGATTATCACTACCCCATCTTTCATCATAGCAAATTCTTTGCTAGCAATCATATGATGAGTGGAGGGCATGTAAGGAGCATGTAGTGAGATAATATCAGATGAGCTAATTACATCTTCAAGGCTAAAATATTCAAACCCTAGCGCTTGCTGCATCTCGATGTTTTCAACTATGTCATAAACCATGACTTTCATACCAAAACCCTTGGCAATCTTAATAGTATGCATCCCAATACGGCCTGCCCCAATTATCCCAATAGTTTTTCCAGCCAGATCAAACCCGCGTAGATCTTTGTATTCAAAGTTGCAGCTATTGGTTCTAGCAATTTGTTCAGGAAGCTTTCGAGCAAGTCCTAGAAGCAAAGCAAAAGCATGTTCAGCCACCGTATTTTCCCCATAATATGGTACATTTTTGACTGTAATTTCTTTTTCTTTGGCGTATTCAAGGTCGATATGATCCATACCTGTAGAGCGGGTACAAATTAGCTTAAGATTTGGAAATTGGTCTATAAATTCTTTGTTGACTTTAGAATATATGAATACTGAGATGGCTTCTACTTGGTTCAAATCTAAATCTTTAAATTCACTTACTGCAGCTGCTTCTTGCTTATAAAACATTTGTGTGTATGAATCCAGATATGTTTTAAAATACAAAGCTGTTTCGGGGTCGCACTCAAAATGAAGTATTTTAGACATAAACTTTTAGTTAAATACTAAATATAATCATTTTTAAAACTTAAGCTGTCAATATGAAAAATGAATTAGGTATACACCAAGAAGTTAACACACAACTAAAAGAAGTACTTGATAATCACCTTGTTATAAGTGCATTGAACCATCCAAAAACTGATCAAGTTGATGAAAGTTATCCATTAAATGATTTAGGGTTTAATACATTACTCATCAATGACCCGCATATTAGATTTTATTTAAAAATACCCTTTGCTGATTTTTTGAAAATATTGTATCCAGATGCAAACTTAGACACTGATTATTCCTTTTTCAATAATCAGATAGTTACTATTGCTCAAGAGCTGATTGAAACAAAAAAAGATTATTTAACTTCACTTCAACAAAAACCATCAAATATGGATGAACAATTGAAAAAATTATTTTATGCAAAATTTAGTCCCAAATACATACTTGATAATTTTATCAAGAACAGCAATTCCACAGATAATACTCTATCAACATATGTTAATGAATTAACTAAGTATATTCAAGTTCCCTTTATAGCAGAAGAAATAGCAAATAAATCTAGAAAAGAAAATAAAAAGGAAGATGAAATAAAAAAACAAACCCATATGCTTGAAGAACTAACAATTGGGTTAGCTTTAAAGGTTTTTTATAATATTAAACGAATACTTCCAAGGGATACAACTCCAAATTATGGAGGTGACACTAATAGATTGAGATTTAGAAGAAGAAAATAAACACTACTTCAACTTCTTTTCTTTAGTCTTCAACTGACTCTTTTGGTTTTGTACGTAATAGAAATATCCACTACTTGCAATTGCTGTAACTATTACAAAAGCCAGGAAAACTTCTCCTCCACCGCTTCTTACAGTTTCTGCTCCTGTATTAATTGTTGATATGTCCACTGAACCAGTAGTACCTCCTTGAGATTGTAAAGGCTGACCAGATAATGAATTGTTTATGCTGCTTTGGGATGAAACTGAGCTACTTCCAAGGCTTTGACTAGATACACTAGAGCTTGAAAGGCTGGTAACTGAAGATGTGCTTGAAGAAATAGAACTGGTACTGGAGATACTGCTTGAAACTGAGTTATTTGAAGATGAGCTACTGGAAGATATCGAGCTCTGACTACTTGATGATTGACTGATTGAACTCTGGCTACTACTTGAAACTGAAGACTGACTAGATAGCGAGCTATTTGAACTGCTTGAACTAGAAACTGAAGATAAGGAAGAACTTACAGAACTAGATGATGAGCTAGAGATTAAACTTGAACTGCTAGATGAAGAAACTGAGCTAATTGATGAAACTGAAGAACTGCTACTAGAGGAAATACTTGAAATTGAAGAAGAACTACTTGACGAAGATAGCGAGCTTGAACTGCTGCTAGAGCCTGGAAGTGGGAAAAAGCCACCAGGTCCGTTTGGATTAGTTGGGGCACTACTAATATTTTGAGCACCTGCCTGATCTCCGTTATTGGATACAAGAGTAGAAATAGTGATTCCTGCAATGACAACAAGGACAAAAAGCGAGGCTCCCATAATCAAATTTAGCCTATTAAACTTGGATTTCAAAGCTGCTTGGGTTGTAATTTTGGCCTGTTCTTGGTCAGATTTAGATTTGTGGCTGTGTTTAGAGCGGATCATGCTATAGAATTAATAATAGCATTATAGCACATAAAATAGATTAATACAACCACAAAATCATTGTTAAAGTCGTTTTTACAACCGCCTTGTCACCCTGAATTTATTTCAGGGTCTTACAGAATGCAAAAGTAGAAAGATTCTGAAACGAGTTCAGAATGACAAAATTTCAAGAAAAAGCCAAGGCATACCCCTACGTATCCTTAAACACCTCCTTAACTATCAATTTAGCAACTTCAGGGCCGACACCTTCGATAGATAATCCTGCCAAAAACTTATGCGCTGGAATAGACCTTGCTTCCTCGATAGAAGTTTTGAGATTCTCCACTGATTTTGACTTGTAGCCTTCTAATTCTAATATTTTTTCATATGGCAGATCATACAAATCTGTAACATCTTTAACACCAAACTCATGATAAAACTTTTCTAATTGCTTTTCAGATAACCCTTTTATATTTGCAATGTGGCGCTTGCTAAAATAACTAAGCCTACCAACAACTTGAGCCTTACAGTCGATTTGATTTGTGCAAATAAGATCGATCTCAGTAGCTGATTTTCCTAAAAAAGATCCACAAACTGGGCACTGTGTTGGTGCTACAAACTTCTCCTGATTGTCTTGAGATAAAACCTTTTGAACAACCTCAGGAATGATTTCTCCAGCTTTTCTAATGATCAAAAAGTCCCCATGATGAAGTTCTAATTCTGTAAATTCTTTAAAGTTATGAAGAGTTGCTCTTTTGACAGTGGTTCCAGCGAGCTCTACTGCCTCTAATTCAGCCACAGGAGTCACCCTACCCGTACGGCCCACTTGCCATGTAACGCCTAGCAGTTTGGTGCTGACTTCATCAGCTTTGAATTTAACCGCTGACCAGGCTCTATTTGTCTTTCCTACCACCCCAGTTTTTTCCAAGATCTCATTACTATTTACTTTGATAACCAGCCCATCAATAGGATAAGGAAGAGATTCCTTTTGAATTTCAATTTCTTTAGCATACTCCCAAGCCTGTTCCAAATTACTGACTTTTTTATTCAAAGGGTTAGTAGGAAAACCAAGCTTTTCAAGATACTCCAGCTCCTCTTGATGGGTGGTAAACTGCATGAATATCTAATGCATTCTGGATCAAATTCCGTCAAATAATTAATTTTCTAAAACCATTTATCACTTTTAATAGTTGAAAATATGAGGAATCTATGATAGTACTCGATACGTTATGCAAGAAGATTTAACTAAATTGAAACAACCTAAACTTCAAGATATAAGTAGACCTAAAATAGTTGAGATGCTTCAAAATTTTTTCGATGAGGAATCAGATCCAGGTAAGGTTATTGATGATCTAATCGAAGTAGCAATTTATCAGCTATTTGAAAACGATCTGTATCAAAATATTTTAGATTATGATAATACCTATGCTGCATTATTAAGTTATCTTAGGGGTAAAAACATTCCTTACTCTCAAGTAGCTGGTAATTTATGTAATTTATTTCTGGAATCGCGACCTGAAATGAAGGAGCTTGAGGTGCCAGGTGGCATTGAAAATAAAAATTATAAAAATGCACTAATATCTTTTAAAAAAAGTTTTGAGCAAGTATTATCAGATTATTTAAAATCACACTCGATTCCCCCCAAAGATCCCAGATTGAATGACCCAGAAGCACTAAGTTCTGATCCAGCACTTAGTCCCTACATTGGAAAAGTTATAACTAAGAATACTACATTTAATATTGTACAGCCGATTAATTTTGAAAATGATCCATACATACCCCCATTTCAAGACTTACATAAATCGCACAACATGGTCTTGAATATGTTCAGAAATCAAAGTTTGTTTAATCTTTTAATCACAAAATTAGAAAGTTTTGGATACGATGAAATTACACCTTTGGATTTTATTAATACAATAAAAGAATTAATTCAAGAAACTCCTACAGAATTGAAAACAAAGTTACTTTATTTAAGGTCTCTGTGTGCTGATGCAATAATCAAGGCTGATGGAGATGTACAAAAAAATTTAGTTGCAGAAATTATCTTACTCAATCCAGATGCCTTTAAAGAATTACAAAAATCTAAAAAATTGATTGAATAAAACAGTTTTGTACAAGCACTTATACAGCCTCATAACTACAGTACTATTAATCACATTTGCAAGTTGCAAGGGCCTTTAAAGTGTGCAATTTAAAATATATGCCCGATAATCCTAGAAGCGAATCTTTTAACCCACAACTCGAAGTCTTTAGACATAAGGTCTTAGATCTAGAAAACTTCACTGTTGATAATATTACAAGATTGTTTAATATCGCTGTAGATAATATATTGACTTCTTCTGGTACACAATACCAAAGTATTTCTAAGTACATAACTGGTCAAAGTACTCATATATCAGACCTAGCTAAAGATCTTACAAATTTAATGATTAGCGATGATTTAACCATTGTAGTACCAAAGGTTTCTTTAAATATAATAAATCGAATTTACAGAATTGCTCAAATTGATTTTAAACTAACTCTAAATGACTACCTAATCCTAGAAACAGAAAGTATTGTAAGTGGTCCAAATACTCATATTTTTGGTGGTAAATTGCAAGAGTATGATTTCTGCCAAATCAATACACCGTTAGATTTAGAGGCTATCAAAAATTCCTACTCCCTGCCAAAAATAGCAATGATCCGTCTCATAAACACTATAAAACAAGAAAATCTTTTAGATGAAATAGTCCAATTTCTAATTAGTTTAAACATTAGTCACATAACTGCAAAGCTAATCTCTGATGGTGTTGTTGTGACAGTGGAAAAAAGTTTAAATAATTTACATCAAAGTGAAGTTGAATTTTCCCTCTCAGCTGAATTATCTACTATCAAAAGACTGTCAGAGAAGCAAAATATTGAATTTGCTAAAAGATTAATAGCTATATATCCTAGTATGTTTTCAGAGCTGGAACTTGCCGATGAATTAATGTAATGTCAAAGAGGATTCGAGGACTCAGTAATAGCTTTGAGAATTCTGTTATAAACATATATTTCATCAACATCACATTGGATCTGAAAGTCAATTGAAACTGCGATAACTATCCTTAGAAAAAGTTACAACTAATGTTGCAAATAACTGATAAATTTGATATTAGCTTGAATATATTATGACAAACTCAGAATCAAAGCCGACAAGTCAATACGAGACAAGGTTTTTGACCCTTTTAAATTATGTTTTGGTTCCGTCTAATATTCTAGATCAGACCGCACTTGCAATAGATCAGTTTGTAACTACTGGAAACAGTAAAATTTTTTATCTCATAAGCTACATGCTGGGAGTAGAAAATACAAATTTAGACACTCAATCAGATTTGCAAGATGCAACAATTGACTCCAACTATTTACGCGATCTTTATAGTGAACCAATACTTGCTAGAACAAGAATCATCGAATTTATAAAAGAAAATGACCTCCTGGAAGGTATTATAGAATTTTTGCAGATATTTGAGGCAGAATCATTAAATCCTATGATAATTTGTGGTATTGTAAACTCATTTTTACGTGGAAGCTTGGAAGTATTAGCAAGGGAAGAAGAAGTTGAAGAACAATTCACTCTAGCCATTACAGCAACTAGAATAGCCCTTTATAGTATCTTCATGGGTAATCAAGTATTGCAAGAAAATTTTGTAAATCATCTCAAAGCTTTAGACCCAGTTAGGTTTGCTCAGATTAGCTGAAATTACAAAAGCCAATTTAGATAATGCATAGACATTTGATAACTTTCCAGACAATCTTATTGCGGCAACCTACAAAATCATTACTGTCGTGCTAAAACTTAGTGTATATGTGAATATAATCCTGACAACTCGGAGGGCTTTATTGACTTTGTCTCAGGCGAGCGAAGAAGAGTTAGAGGCTTTAGCGATGCAATTCTTATCGTTGAGTTTGGATAGGTAAAGGGAATAATAAACCTAACGATTTAAGTCTGCTAAAAAATTGCTCAGGTTTTGCAGTAAGTTAACTATTTGCGCAAAGGGTTTATGCTCCTAATAATTGAATTTAAAGGCTTTTCTGATTCTAAT
>JBBSJV010000033.1:0-13629 GCA_038256935.1 Patescibacteria group bacterium | reverse complement strand
TTTTGAGCAATTTTATCAGCTATAACACCATTTTCTAAGCTACTAAAAGACTTTGTATTACCATCTTGATCGCAGTAGGTTAGGGTGCTTACAAACTTGCATTTCCTATTTACTTGTCCTTGCATTAGTTTTAGAATACCATCATTTCCAAGCATTTCTGAAACGTCTTTGATATAGGGTCCTGGAAACCCATTCAAACTATCTATAAAGAATCCAGAGTCGTGGACTATAAGAGGCTTCTGTAAAATTTCAAAAGCAGTTTTGGCTTTGTACCTAGATATAAACTTGATATCCATGGATTGTGGCTCAATAAGCTCTAGCGGAGTCTGGATTAATTCAACAGCACTTCCTTTGAGTTTGTTTTGAGCGGTGATAAATTTACCTTTGTTACCAGTTATAAAGTGTACAGTCACAGTTTAAAATGATCATAAATGAACGTTATGGTCAATATAGTTTTTGACATTATTACTTTAGTTAACTAAATGATATTTATGACAGTTGCAATGGAAGTCTTTACAGATCAATTCTTAGAAGATTTAAAAAATGGAGTTGCTTAAGACGTTTAGGAGTTATGATTCCATCATTTGTTTCTAAATTGGATTCGACAACCACAGATATAGTTGAAACACAATTTTTTTCTTAATATAATTTATAGAATGAATTTAAAAGTTATATTTGAATTTGAAGGAAAGCTTTATAAAATTAATTACACTCCCATACATAATTATTATAAAATACACGATACGCTTTTATCTAAACCAAAAGTTAATGATATTATTCCTTATGATGAAGTCATAGTGCAAGAGATTCAATCTTACCCAACAACATTTCAATTTGATAGATTTGATAAAAGTCTTGCAATTACAATACAATATTTGAAGAATAAAAATGTTTTGAAGATTGAAGATGTACAGTCAGGTCTAGTCTTTATTCAGGAATTAAGTTTTGAAATTTCAAAAATAATTTCCATAAGTAGTGATCCAGAAGAAACTGAACATAAGACATATGATTGGCTTATCTAATAGTCACACTAGGATTGCTGCTTCGAATATCTTGACTAGGGTCGGGTACTGGTTGGGTTGGGTCTACTTGGGGCTGTCTCTGGATATTTAGAATATTTATGGACTGGTTGTTATCGATTCTTGTGATGTTGCCTATCTCTACATTTTTTTCAATTTCTCTTTCTAAATCAGTATTACTTGTCAGTCTTGTGGTCTGAAGTCTGTTTTCAAGAGTTTGTTTTTGGGACTGGAGACGCGAGTTTTCTTGGATCAGGGAACTTGTGTAAAAGTTTATATTTAAAACCAAAAGAAAAAATAGTATCAAGAAAATACTACAAAAACTCAAAAATTGCCAAAGCCGGTCACCTTTCATATCTGTATTTAGAATCTATCTTTGAAGTTGGTCAAATGGGTTTGGGTAAGAGATAAAAAACTTAAATCTGTCATTTCGAAGCAGGGCGAGAAATCCCCTGTGGTGGTGCTTAACGCCCCTTACTTGATTTCTATTCTGCAACACTAGGGGATCTCTCCTTCCAGTCGAGATGACGGCGATAAGTAATGAATATAAGAATCCAAATGAAATAATTTTTAAAATGGAACCTCAGTGATTGTGCTGCGAAAAAATAGAATGATATTAGTTTCTCTACGAAAATATGGAACCGCGAGGGTTCCGCTACGAATATTTTCTAACTACTTCCAATATAAAATCTTGTAATAGTTTCTTACAACTTCCATCCTTATCTTTTGTTGGGTTATATTCTACAATATCGATTGAAAAGGTGTGATCGGTAGTTAAACAATCCAGGATTGAATATAGATCTGGCATTAAAAGTCCGTTGGAGCAGGGGATTCCTGTAGCGGGCATAATAGATTGATCAAGACTATCGACATCAAAACTGATATGGATATGTTTTTTACCCACCTGCTTAGTTTTTAAAACCTCTAAACCTTTTTGCCAATCGTTTTTGCTAAAATGTGAAATGTTTTTATCGATTAAAAAATCCATATTTGCTTTCTCATCATTAAAATTACCAAACATGATCAGATTATCAAGTAGTAGCTTTGTGGGGACTAAGTTTTCAAATCCAGCTATATCAAATGTATCAAAGAAAGGCCTTTGCCATTTTCCATGAAAATTGAGTGTATCACTTTCTTTAATCAGCATAATATCGGGGTGAGTGTCGATATGAATGATGAGTAAATCCTGAACTGGAATGTTTTGACTGAGCCATAGATAAGAACCAAAACTTACACTATGATCTCCACCCAATAAAATATTGAGATCTTTTGGATCTAGTTTAGGATTAACCTTTTGGTTATAATCGATGTAGTCTTTTAATAACTGATCAAGATAAGTTTCAGTAGTCAAAGAATCTGGATCTGAATAACTAAACTCAATCATTGAAGAGCGGTGAAACTGATTTAGAAACTGATTACTTAGGATAGCTTTACCACCCAGTTCTACTCCATTGTTCATTTCAGTAACACCCCATGGGAGCTGAATCAGTCCCATTTTAGAAGAAGCGTTTATGAAGTTAATATTCTTTGACAAAGGAAACAGTTAATTTAAAGTATTAGCAGTAACTAATACTAAACTTTGAAACTTGTCTACATGAATTTTTTGAGAATATCTACAAATCCTCTTTTTTTAGCCTTAGGTTTAGGTTTTAGATTACTTAAAAGTCCGATAGCACCTGCAATCCCTCCAAACATATCGGCAAAAGAGAAAGTGTTTTCAGCGACTTGAAAAGCTGTATCTTGAACGATATCCAGTGTTTCCAAAGTCTTTTCTTGAGTTTCAACAGTTAAGTCCTCAATCATTTGAAGAGTTTTTGAGATTCTAGATTTGATAGAAAAAGCTATAGCGATAAGCACTATAACTAAAATAATGGCTAAAATTCCTAGTATATTTGCCCAAAGTAGCGCTCCGTATTCCAAAAATGGTCTTGTATCTTGCATAAACATATTTATTTTTACTTAATTATCTTTAGTATTTCACACATTGTTTTTTTTGACAAACCGACGCGTATCTGGAAAGTGAGTATAACAGCAAATATGAAAACTCAATCAATTGAAGAATTTGAAACCTTAAAAAAGTTATCTGAGATAAATAAAGTATCTAAAGAAGATTTGGAGGTGGCTTCAAGTCAGCTATGGGAAATTTTGAGCAGTCAAATGAGTCATTTTGACCCCAAAGATGGTGAATTTATAGAGTTAGCTTTTATGATGATGGTTCAAAAACATGGCCAGCAAAGAAGGAAATCAGGAGAGTTCTATATCATTCACCCAGTTTCGGCTGCTATTATCCTGTTGGAGCTAAATCCTGATAAAGAGACTTTGGCTGCTATGCTGCTTCATGACGTGCCTGAGGATACTTATGAAAAACCTGAAGATGGTATTAGAGAAATAGAAAAACTATTTGGGGCTGAAACTGCCTTTTTGGTTTCTGGTATTACAAAGCTTGGAGTTCTCAAATATAGGGGTGAACAAAGATATGTGGAAAATTTAAGGAAAATGTTTGTAGCCATGAGTAAAGATTTGCGGGTAATGTTTATCAAATTATCTGATAGAGTCCATAATCTCATGACATTGGATGCACTGCCACCTCAAAAAGCCCATAGAATCGCCCTTGAAAGTATAGAGATTTATGCTCCCCTTGCTGAAAGATTGGGAATGAGTGGGTTTCGCTCTCGCATTGAAGACCTGGCTTTTCCTTTTGTTTATCCAGAAAAATATGATCAGTTTATGAGACAAGCTGGTTTAAAGCTTGAAAAACGACTCTCCAAAGTCCAGGGCTATATTGCAGAAACTGAGGATATTTTAAAAGCAGCAAATATTGATTATTATTACGTTGTAGGAAGGGCTAAAAGATACTATTCAATCTACAAAAAACTGGAACTCAAAAACCATAATTTGGACAAAATATATGATTTAATCGCCCTTCGAGTAGTTACCAAATCCATTTCCAATTGTTATGAGATCATGTCACTTGTCCATGAAAAATTCAAAGTCTTAGAAGATCGCACCAAAGACTATATCAAAACTCCCAAAGAAAATGGTTATCAATCGATTCATATGACTGTGCAAGATCCAATCGATGGGTCAATTTTTGAGTTTCAGATCCGCACCAAAAGAATGCATGTTTATGCTGAGTTTGGAGTTGCCTCTCACTGGTCATATAAATCCAAAAAGCAACAACCTAGCTCTAATTTGGTCCAAAGCCTTATGAGCCAGCAAAGCATGCAGTGGGTCAATCAATTACTAGAAATTAGCACACAAAAAATGACTAACGAAGATTATCTAAAACACATTAAACTCAATTTATTCCCAGATCGGATCTTTGTCCTTACTCCAAAAGGTGATGTGATTGATCTGCCAAAAGGAGCTTGCGCACTTGATTTTGCTTTCAAGATCCATGAGTTTATCGGAAGCCACGCAACAGGTGCTAAGATCAACGGGAAAATGAGTAAATTAAGTGCTGGCCTGCAAAATGGAGACACTATAGAGATACTCACAGCTAAGAACCAAAAACCAACCAAGGATTGGTTAAATTGGGTAAAAACCCCAGGAGCCAGTAAACACATTCGCTCAGTGCTTAGAAAAATAGGGATAAAATTACCTAATGAATAAAGCTTAAATAAAGACTGTAATCAAACCAGCGATGATTAAAAATATTCCTAAAACACCATAGAAAATCTGAGCACCTTTTTTACTAATCATTTTGACAAGTTTTACAGCTCTTGAATTACTCCAATACCAATTCCAATTGAAAAATACACAAGCTAAACAAAAAGCCCCAATCAAAATAAATAATGTCCCAACAATAATATTTTCAGTCATAAATAATAAATTAACAGTAGCATTATTAACTTGATCAGTCAATTGTTTTAATATTTTTGAGTAGGGTAAAATTATAATTGGGGTAGGCAAAAGTGCTTATAAATCAAATTTTAAAGCCTGTCATATCGAGCAAAGCGAGATATCCTCTGTGGTGGGGTGAGTTCATACAAATTGAGATTTTAGAAAACAGTTATTTAAACAAATTTGCTAATAAAGAATTTATAATGTGAACTAATTAAATGTACTATATATACATAATTTCAAATAAAAACAACTCAGTATTTTATACTGGGGTAACAAACGATTTTATAAGAAGAATATGTGAACATAAAAATAAATTAGTAAATGGGTTTTCAAAAAAATATAATTTGAATAAGTTATTATATTATGAAATAGCTGAAGATATTATAAACGGAATTGCAAGAGACAAACAAATATAAAATATAGTAGAATCAAAAAATAGAGTTAATTTTGGTTTTAAACAGTGAGTTTAAAGATTTGTATGAAGATATTCTCTCTTGATTCCTGTTTTCCATCCACAGGGGATCTCTCCTTTCAGTCGAGATGACATAATGTTTTGATTTATTAGACTTTTTCTTTAATACCCCAAATACCCCTGCCAGTAGCTTTCCTGCATCAAGCCAAACTGATTAACAAAAACAAATAGTAAATAAAGATTTGCAACAACTAAAATTGAGCCGATTAAAGTTTCAATTAACCCTCCTGTTCTAAATAACTTCAAACCCCATTTTTTCTTTAGAGGCCATAATACTGGCACTCCTTCTTTAGTTACAAAATCTCCAAGTATGTGGGCAAAATAACCAACAATCAGTAAAACTATCATTTCATCTTTGAGTCTTTCTTGCCAGACTGTAAGGGCAGCTAAAAATAGGAAAATGTATAAGATAAAAGTAGTGATTTTGAGTATCATTTTGATTTGCTTGGCTTTGAGAATACCCCCACTTAGATCTTTGAGATCATTGACTCTGTCTTCGAGGATTTTTTCAAGTATCATGACTCCAAGGATAGCTGAGCCTATTAAGACATAAATCAGGGTTTGAGGAAACTCTAGCATCCAAAACAAAAGTCCGCCAAAAAATATTACTCCAAGTAGGGAGTGGGTGACGCCTCTATGGGGTAATAATAATCCAGGGATTTTAAATAATCTTCCAAGCTCACTTTTTGGGTGATCAACGTCTGGGACAAGGCCAGCAAAAGCCACAAAAACTATAAGAGGGAGGAAAAAAGGTTGGTTTAAATAAATACTTAAACCCACAGCTGATGCGGTAGCTAAAGTAACATGGTTTACTGCAAGCATAATTAATCAATTAAAATCAAGAAATATTGCTTAGTCAATGGGTTTCCATTTAGGACTCAACTTGGTTGTTTTCTTGGACAAAAAAAAGGTATTTTGTATCTTCACCTGAAAACAGCTCCACTCCTCCACTCATAAATGCTTTGAATAAATACTCCCACCCACCTTTAACATCACCGATCTCAAATAAGGATTGTCCGAGTCTAAGATTGAGCATAGGGTTGCTTTTTCCGTTATTATGCTCAAGATACAAGTCAAGATATTGAACTGCCTGTTTGTAATCTGAAGATAAAAAGCATACATCACCGAGTGCAATTAAGGTTTCTTTACAAAGATCACGGTGCACTTCATCGCAATCATTTAATACATTCAAGGCTTGTTGATAAACCACTTTGGCTTGCTTGAAATCTTCTTTATCTAGCAATCTATCACCTTTTTTGAGAAGTGACTTGATAAGGCTTGTGCTTGCATCATCGGATGATTTGGACATGTAAATTAGTATATAACTATTTGCAATAAATGTCTATATGTATAGGCCTGTCTTACCTGACTAAAGCGTCAGCAATTTAACTAGACCAATCTTTGATTTATACATACAAAGTAAAGACTCTTGCTAGATTATTTTTTGATTTCAAAAGTTTAGATAAGCAAATTAGCCCTTGATAAAATTAGAGATTGGAATTGTTTACTATTTTTAACATAATCGAGATAACACTGATCGTTTTCTGGACTTAGAAACCCACACTCTTGGTATAGTCCTTCATATAAAACAGATTCTTCAGCTTTTGGGTCCTGATCATAAATAAATGACTCTAATAAAATAATATCATCTCCAGCTCTTGCATAGACGAATACGCTTATATTTGGGGTTAATCCATTTCCAACAAAAGCATAGACTGTTCTGGATTGATTGGTTTTAGGGTACTCTATGTCAAGGTCTGCGATGTTGAATTTGTAACCTCCTCCACAAGCGTTATTTAGGATATATTGGGTTTCATTAAGGTCAAAAAATAAAGTATCATCTTCTGTTTCTAAGCTTAAATATTTATTCAAAAACTGATTGAAGTAATTCATTAATTTTCTATTTTCAGGAGCAATTTCTGCGGTAACTGAAGTAACTACAGCTTGATTGTTATCTCCAAAATAACTGGTTATGGGCATTAAGTTACAAGATAAATTGGATGAAATATCAAAGTCATCGTTGTTTGTAAATTCGACTTCGCTTTGATTGGGGTTATCTAATACAATGTTAGATTCGTTTTGCACTAAAGAATTAAATTGCATCTGGATTTGATTTGGCTTAAGACCTTGCATTTTGGTGTAGGGACTATTAGTATAAAACTTGATCAAATACCAAGAACCATTATATCCAAAAGTAATATTATGGTAAGTGTAGTCAGCAGTCTGAATCGGTTCTACAAATTTATAACTGTAGCCACTTCTATCGTATTCCTGCGATCCATTAAAAATAATATCATCATACATCGGTATTTGGCGGGTATAGCTTACTTCTTTGATATCAGTTAACTCTGATTGGGTGACAAACCAGCCGTATTTTTCCCTTAATTGATCTGTGGTGTAATTGGTTGTAATGGCTTCTGGTGTATAATCGATATTTAAGGTATCGACGTAGCGGTCAGTATTTAAAGCCAAGCCATATGTATCAGTAAGCGCTTTTATGTCTGGAATAAGTTTTTGGAAACATTCGATCTCTACATCTTCAATTGTTCTTTGCAGGTATTCTATATAATTATAACTGTACTTATCATCGCTGAGTCCAATTTTCAAATTTGCTGTTAAGTTGTTATAAAATGGATCCATCAACCTATCGCCAACAAAAAAGGTATTTTTGAATTGCTCTCCACTTGCCTCTACATTGTTTTCTCCTGACTTTTTTGGGTACTTTACAGCCAGGTCACACCGATCAAGGCTAACCACATCGTTTTCTCCATCAAAAACTAGTCTCGTATATGGGTCGATATCAGGCTGCTCATTTGCTGCAAATAGGTTTTTGATGACTGTAGATGGTTTGTAGTCTTGCGGTAGGGTAATTTCGGCTGCTACTACACTAACAGAACCAGTAAGCATAATTACTAAAAAGGAGGCAGCAACAAAATGTGTAGAAAAATATTTTAACATAATTTGAATATGATTTGTTGGTTGATTTGAGGTTTTAACTTTTTGGATATAAGTATATTTACTTGCTTGAAAGGACTTTTTGTAAGCAGCGAAGTTTTCAAACCAGGGTTGCAGGTTTTCTTCTTTTTGAAATGGATTCTTAATAGTCATAAATTTAAATAATTACACCTGATAACTTTGCCACAATTCAAGGCATTGTATACGGACTTTTTGTAGGGCACGACTTAGCTTTTTTCTGACATTAACTGCAGTTAAATTGAGTATTTGAGATACCTCATTAGACGTGCGATCATCAAGAATTGATAACTCCACAATTTCAAGCTCTATCCCTTCGATTTGATTCCTAAGACACTGCATAAGATCATTTACTTTGTCTGTATAATGCTGGCTTCGACTGCTTTCCATATCAACATCGACCTCAAACTCTTCGTCATTTTCAATTGAAAGTGGAATTTGTTGTTTGGATTTAAACCTGATAAAAGTAACCAGTTGATTGTGGGCAATTTTCCACAGAAAAGCTTGAGGATTTGAAATGGTCTTTTGAGGATTAGATAAGCCATCCAAAAATCCGTGCATAGTCACACTTGTTAGCTCCTCTACATCTTCACGGGTGGTTCTCTTCTAAAAAAATATCCGTAGACTTTTGGGTAATTGTCATCCCAAACTTGATTTATTTCTGCGTTAGTCATTTCTTTGAATGTGTTAGGATTTACAAGTGTAGTCGTAAAAACAAATTTTTTGTGACACCTTTGTAAGTTAAGAAAAAGTATAAGCAAAGTTTATAGTTATGACAATACAAAACCCCCTGCATGGTTAGCAGGGGAAAGTGGCTGTTGTAAAGCTATCTGTTTGAGTATTATTCAAGGGCAAAAGTCTGAACTAGATTGCTAGCTTTTTGCCTTACTAAAGCTTGAATGTTTGGTTTGGTTTTGGCAAGGGCTGAGAAGCATTGCATAGAATTTTGGGATTCAAATATGCATTTTTCTTGTTCATCAAGAGTGAAAAGACTATCTTCATAAAGTCCAGTATCGCTATTACTAATAGGTAATGCACTATTAAGTAAGATTAGGTTATCGCTTTTTTGAGCAAATATGTAAATACTAATAGTTGGAACTTCAGCCTGCCCCTCCAAAGCATATACGGCTCGGACTAAGTCAACCCCTGGATACTCAATACTTGCAATATCACCAGAATAATAGGAATAGAATCCAAAACAAGAACTATACAGTAGCATCTTAGCTGGTAATAATGGAGACATGCCATTTTCGGATTCAAGCTCAAATTGTTTATTGATAAATCCTATAAAATCATTAGACATAGAAATGTTATCTTTTTCAAGGACTTTTTTATTTACAATTTTCATTTCACCAGCATCAATATTTTCAGAGAAAGTATATGAAGTATGAGCCTGAATATGACAGGTGTCATTTACAAATGTCTTTTCCATTTCTTTAACTTTTACCGGATCTAAAACAGAGTTTTGACTGGGTCTTAAGATAACATTGGGTTCATTTTTAACTATGGAATTAAACTGTAGCTGGATTTGATTTCCATAAAGGCCACTTACTTTATTGTGAGGGTGATTAGAATAATACTCAACTGTGTAAGTCCTACCTTGGTATTCAAAAGCCACTAAATTGGTAGTAAAGTCAACTGTCTCTTCAGGGCTTACATAGTCAAAGACAGTTTCGGCTAAACCGTTTTCCCCTTCAACATATTTGAATGTATAGCTAGAATATACTTTTGCTTTTCTAGAAGCGCTCAATTTTCTAATGTTAGTGATTTCTGATTCAGTCACAAACCAGCCTAAAGAATCTCTAAGCTCATCCTTTGTAAGCTTAACTTCTTTAAATTCAGGTTTAAAATCAGAAATATAGACACCATCTGGATCTTCTGTGTAATTATCACTTTCTAAATCTAGAGCTGACTTGTTAGTAATTGCCTGTAAGTTTAAAACTGTACCTTCATAGCAAGCTAAATCTAGATTAAGTAATGGGTTCATACTATCAAAATCAGGATTGAAAAAGTCATCACCAAATTCGACAATAGCAACTGGCTCTCCATGATTTTGATCAGTAGCAAACTCTTTTTGAGAAGCAGATACTTTTCTGCCACCTAAATCAGCTTGTTTGGCAATGCTTGGATACTTCACAGCCAGATCACAATTATCCAGACTCACCACGTCATTTTGTCCATCAAAGACTAATCGAGTGTAGGGGTCTGTATCAGGTTGCTGGTTTGCTGCAAAGAGGTTTTTGATAACCGTTGATGGCTTGTAGTCTTGGGGTAGGGTAAATTCAGCAGCTAGCGCGGTAACTGAACCGAGGGAAATAAATAGTAGTAGCGAGGCAAGTACTGCGTGTTTAGTAAAATATGTAATTGTATTTTGTAAGGGCATAAATAATGAATTAGATTGTTTTTTAAAGTTACTATTCCAGCCTTGCAATTGAGAATCTTGAAAGCTCGGGTTTAACTCGAACCATGGAGTTAAGTTTTCTTCTAGATCAAATGGGTTTTGTAATGTATTCATAAGTTTAATTGTTTAAGGTTTGCCAAAGATCAAGGCACTTGGCTCGTAGTTTTTTGAGTCCACGGCTGAGCTTTTGTCTGGTAGTATCTGCTGTTAATCCAAAGACTTTAGCAACGTCGACAGATTTTTTGTCCATCATCACAACTTCTTCTACGATTTTAAGATCCAATCCTTCTAGATTGTTTTTAACGCATCTCATAATATGCTTGATCTTATCCTTATAATGCTGGCTGCGGTGGTTTTCAATATCCTGGTCGATAACATCAATGACATCTCCTTCGATTCCAACCATGGCCGGTCTTTTCGATTTGGCTCTTATATAATTTACCAAATGATTGTGAGCTGATCGCCACAAATAGCCGTGGGGGTTTTGGATTGAATTTGAGCTGTCAGTGATTTTATTAATAAAGTTTGTCAGGACTAAGCTAGTCAGATCCTCAACATCTTCTTTAACGTTAACTCTTCTAAAGTAATAACCATATACTTTTGGGTAATAGGTAAACCAGAGTTTGTGAGCTTCAGATTGCATGGTGAAATGTTACTTTAATTTATGTACTCTTGCAAGATACACCTGAATAGACAACGGAATTATTAAAACGTGACAAGAATTGATTTTGACAACAAAAAACCCCTGCAATTAGCAAGGGCTAGCTTGTTATAAAACTCTGTAATTAGGTTTTTAGAGCAAAATTTTGGAGTAATTCTGCCACTTTTTGATTAGCAGTTTGAGTTAATTTAGTGTTGCTCCACAAGTGCTTATCTCGCACGCATTTGATGCTTTGGATAATGGGATCTTTTTCAAATCGGTATTGAGGGTTTGTAATATCAATATTGCCTCCCTCAAATAAACCAGACTCACACATATCTATTTGACTGCTTGTTATGTAATCTGAGATTTTAAGGTCATCAAAATTTTTCAGCTCAATCACATCATTTCCACGAGTGGCAAGTACGGTAATAGTCAAGAAATCCATATTTGCAAAGGCTGAAGATCCACCACCGCCTGGAAAAGCAGGCATTGAAACAAAAGCAATGGCTTTGTCTGTATTTGGATATTCTACTTCTCCAAGATAAGATACAACTACAAAATTAGGACTTTCTTCACTGCATTGAGGAGAGAAAAACAAACTCTGAGAGACTGAGCCCGTGACTTGGTCTTGAGAAAATCCATTGGACAGCTCTTTTTTGATACGCCCAGCAAAGTCTTTGCTTTGATCACTAGAGTAATTAATTTGTTTATTAAAAACACTTTCTTCCTTAGCAATAAGATCAAGTTTGTTAACACTGAAAGACAAGTATCTGTTACCCAGGTCAGCTGAATATGTAGTTATTTCACCGATATTACAAGCCAAATTTGAAAAAGATTTGTCCAGATTTGCATTTTCAAGGGCATTTTCTGTTTTAGTTTTAGATGATAATGAATTAGAACTGGTGTCTTGTTTTAGAGGCTCACGAGCATCACTAATTGTAATATTTGCTTCATTTTTTACTAAACTATTGAATTGCAATTGGATCTGATTACCAGCAAGCACTGGTTCGTATTTATTGGGGTGAGTATTTGTCAGTTGGATTTGATATAGTAGACTATCATATTCAAAAGTCACAATATCTTTATTAAAGGTAATCATTTCTTTTGGCTCAACAAGCTGGTTAATTGTTTTTGGAATTGCTTGAAAATTGCCACCGCCTAGATCTACCTGTTCCTTTTCAGTTTCTGAAACATAATAATTGTAGGCTGGAGTTTCAGTGGTAATAGTTGAAACATATATGTTTTTAAGATCTGCTTCGGTTATAAACCAGCCGTATTTTTCTCGCAGTTGATCTTTTGTTATATTTTTAGCGGTAGTAGCCTTTGGTTCAACGATTTCTTGATCCAACTTTTCTCTTTGGTCTCTAAACTCTGAGTTGTAGAATTTGGGAGTATTTAGCTCGCTAAGTTTCATTGCTGTCTGATTATTAGCGTCGTAACAGTCTATTTTGAGTGAAGAATTTGGAGCATAATTGGTATCTGTAGGTCTTGAAGAGGGGAAAAAGTCTAAAGTAGAAATGGAAGGTAATTCTGGATTCATATTTGGGGAATAGGTGGGACTAAAAGAATCCTCTTTTATTTTTTTAGGATATTTCACAGCCAAATCGCATCGATCCAGACTTACCACATCGTTTTGGCCATCGAAGACAAGGCGAGTGTAGGGATCTGTATCAGGTTGTGTGTTGGCTGCAAAAAGATTTTTAATCGCAGTTGAGGGTTTTAGTTCATTAGGTAAAGCTAGTTCAGCAGCAAATGTGCCAACAGAGCCTAGGGAAATAAATAGTAGTAGGGACGCTAAAACAGCATGTTTTGTAAAGTAAGTAATTGTATTTTGAATTGACATAATAATAGGGTTTGAGTCTTGTTTAAAGTTTTCTCTATACCTACTTTGCATCAGATTATTGTAACTAGGATCTAGTTCAAACCAGTATTTTAGTTCTTCTTCTCGAGTAAATGGGTTTTGTAGTTTCATAATATTAATTGTTAGCTGCTTGCCAAATATCAAGACATTTTATTCTTAATTTTTTGAGACCCCTGGAGAGTCTTTGCCGCACATTTTCTGCAGTTAGTCCAATTTCTGAAGCAACAGCTGGGGCTTTTCTATCTGACAATATCACCTCCTCGATAATTTTTAACTCAATATCTTTGAGGTGCTTATTAGCACATCTCATCAAATGTTTGATCTTATCTTGGTAGTGAATTGATCTAATAGTCTCATAGTTTTCATCGATAATATCTTCGACTTCCCCTTCGATACCTACCATGGCAGGTTGAA
>JBBSJV010000032.1:0-14003 GCA_038256935.1 Patescibacteria group bacterium | reverse complement strand
TTATTTTGACATTTTTTCTAGAGTTGGAGGAATTAATACTCGTTATATCAATTTTTTATCAGAATATGATGTAACCTATAAAAGTTTTTTAAATGAGTGTCCAATGATACCATTGCCAATACTTGTAGCACCTTCATTTACTTATGAAATGGATGGAAAATCTCATACTGGATTCATCATTGGAGATTGCAAAAGATTGAAATTATACGAGAGTTTTCATCAGATATTTGAGCATACAAAAAATAACCCCTTAGAATACCCCATACTTTCTAAAGTAATCGATTTGGTCGATGACGAAAAATTAGTAATTGATACAACAAACTTAAAACAATTTAAAAGTGAGTTTGAAAAAATTAAAAATATAAATATTCAAAATTTAACTAATCCAGATTTGATAAAAGAAAGTGAATTTTTATTTATCTGGCATTTTATAGAAGAAAATATGATTCCTTTAGTCAAAATTGATACTTTCAGTGGTGGAGATTTATGTGGTTTTTGTTTTACTAAAAGTGAAGATAGCGAAGATATAATAGAGTGCGGCCACACAATAACCGAACCTACAATAATTCCAGATGACAGAGAAAAGGAGGTTTTAGCTCCTACTATCTTCTTCGAAGTGTTTCTTAAAATGTCAGATGGTGAAAGTAAATCTTCAAGGTTGTATACCATGATGCATGACCCTCTTCACATCAACGAAACAGGAGAGCAAATATTTCAAGCCTTAGCACAAGAAAATGGATATCAAATCTTAAATCAAATATCAAATTTACAAGAAAAGATGCCGCTTGAAATTAATAAAAAAAATCTCAACCAGTTCAAAGTAGAAATCCAAAAAGCTAGAAAACTCAATCTTTCTAAATATCCAGAATTAAAAGATCTGCCAAAAGATGATTACAATTATCTCTGGGACATGATCACAGAACATTTTGTAGACAAAGTTGATGAAACAACTGGATTTACAATTACTAAAAAAGAAAAACCTGTCGGGTTTTAAAGATTAATTGAATTAAATAATGCAATTCTTAAATACTCAACAACAAATCTAAACTTAAACCTTAATTAAATAACAACTCATATAACCAAAAAAACAATCTACACAGCCTTAGCCATAATCTTAGTTTTAGGATTATCATACCTTATCTACACAAACGTATTTCAACCAAAGCCTGAAACTGCCCCAGAATTTGTACTCAATTCTAAACAAGAAAAAAAACTAGTTGATAGTGATCAAGTAATAATCAACGATCCAAATTTTAACAGTGAAGAAACCGGTGTAGATTCTCCAAATAGTGATAAATCAATAGCCATAATTGATACCAAAGAATATGGCAAAGTATTTAAAGAAACCTCGACTGATAAAATTATTCTAATAGGTAATGTAATCCAAGCTGAGTGGACAGGTGCCGATAAACTATTAATAGTTCAAGGAGAAATCATTTCAGATTTTACTGATGATTTTCAGTTAGAGCAATACGTAACCGGAGAAAAAGGAATCTACCTTTATGACTTTGAAACTCAAATCTCACAAATACTTTATCAACCAACTGAAGATAAGGTAGCATTATTTCAAGCTGTAGAAAAAGATGATAAGATACTATTAAATCTAAGAACAAAACTATTAGTTTTAGATAAAGACGGTGACTTTGAAAAAACTATTTACAACATAAACGACCCCGAAAGAATTGTCTTATCAAATCAAGAAGGAGTAGAAAAAACAAAGTAAAATTCTTAGTAAATACTGGTAAAACAAACGATGAAAAAATGGTTAGTTTCTAGTTAAATACCCTAACCCTCTACCACGATACTGACAATCCAGACAATAACGATCTAAACGATATTAGAAGTAAATTCTACAACGGAACAATCCCAGGATTCGTAGAGTCGGCGACCCCGCCGACAGGTGTCACTCCAATAACCCGTGACACAACAATCGATATTGCTTCAACCTCTGAAAGACTAAGCGACAGACTCTTCACCCTAACAACTCCAAAAGGAAACAAACAAGATCTAAGCACTGCAAAGATAAAAACAGAATGGGAGCAAGCAAATTCATTGAAAGTAAAAAGCGGAGCCATTTCCCCCACCTGTCATCCTGAACTCGTTTCAGTATCTAACCCCAGCGACTGTGAAAATAAACCAAAAGATACATTACTTGCAAGATCCACCTACGAAGGCAAAACGATACTTGAAAACCTACCACTTGGAAAAAACGAGCGTGACGATAGTAAACTGAATTCTACCCCGATCAAGTCGGACCGCCATTCGGTCGGTTCATTCTGAACCTGGCACCCTAGCTCGCCGCATGGCAGAAGAATAGAAACCTGCGATGATGGAAACTACACTCTTGGTTACAAAGGGGAGGACAGTGCAGGCGAAATTTTAAATAGTAGTATAAATATTATATCGTATATTAACATTTGCCCAAACTAATCAAACAGGCTATACTTTAACCATGATTAAGCATATTCTGATTACCATAGCTCTGTTAGTCTTTGGAGGGGTTAGTTATTTTATTTCCTTACAAAATTTTAATTACATTCCTGAATATATCTTATCTAGAATATCTTGGTCTTTTATCATCGTGGCTCTTCTCTACTTTGTTTTCAAATTTATCCTTGATGATCTCATCGCTCCAAGAGCTTCCAATGCTAAGTTTAAATATACAATCAAAAAAGCCTCCTCTATTTTGTTCTTTGTGATTTTGACCGGAATATTAATATTATTGTGGGTAGAAAACACTGATACTATTATCCTTTACTACGGTTTAATCTCAGCTGGGATTGCCTTTTCTCTGCAAGAGTTTTTCAAAAATGTAACTGGGGGTATCACCTTATTTTTTAACCATATTTATGTAATAGGAGATAGAATTGAAATTGATAGAAACAGTGGCGACGTGATCGATATTGGGATTTTAAACACTACTCTTATGGAGATTCAAGGCTGGGTCGATGGGGATCAACCAACGGGAAGATTAATCGTCATTCCAAATGGGAAAATCTTAAGTCATAGTACTTTTAATTATACCAAAGATCATGGTTTTATTTGGGATGAAATAAAAATACCTATAACTTATATTAGTAACATCGATATTGCCAAAAAATTATTACTAAAATCAGCAGCAAATTGTACTAAAATCAATCAAGAACAAGCAGCCCAAGGGATGAAGCATTTGGGTAGAAATTATTACCTAGAAAAAAAGACAATTGACCCTCAAGTTTTTGTACAATTAACTGACAATTGGATCAGTTTGACACTCAGATACATTACAGGAGTCAGAGATCGCAGAGCCACAGCTAATGCCATATCAGAATTAGTTCTCAAATCCTTTGCCGCTCACCCTGATATAGTGATTGCTTCTCAGACCATAGAGATTGTGAAAAACTAATTTTAGTAAGTTTAAATGATTAATGATTACAAATTTGTACAACTTATTAATATAGTTTCAACTAAACCAATACTAAATAATTAGTAATCGAGTGTGATTTTTACAGATTAATTTTTAAGCCCGAATATGGTAAGTGAGAAGTCTATTTTAAAAAATACCACTTTGCTCAATAATCAAGAGACTATTGTCCTGAGTCCGAAGTCTGAAGCTATCGTAAGGCTAAGTGAAGATGTATACAGAACTTTGATAGAATATCAATCTCATAAAATAGACGATGATGGCCAAGCTTTGGATCTATTTCAGAATATAAATCCAAGCCAAAGAGTAGGTGTACTGTGCCTAGCCCGTGATAGGCTTTCAAGAGAAGAGAAAGGCTTGATATACAGCCTAAACTTATATGATTACTATAAGGAATTTGAAGACTCAAACCACTGCAATATTTATACATATTTAATGTCAAAGTTTTTGGAAATAACGAATAGTCTGTTGGGTAATTATTATATTAAAGATTATACCGATCGAGAAGTTATTGCTCAGGAAGTTTTATTAGAAGGTGTTAATAAAATATTTATGGAATTTGCTAATAGGACAGTAAATATAGAACTTGGCGAAGAGTTGAAAAGAGATAGAAAATTTATAGAAATTATCTTTCCTCTAATTTTACTCTATCCTTTTAGATCCGTTAGAATTAGTAAAAAATATTATCAATTATTAAATTGAGAGCCATAGATTATTTAAAAAAAAGCGAAGAGAATCAAAACCGATTGAGGGTATTTCAGTAATCAATTTTTGAGATTTGCAAACGCCAGATCATACAGATGACCCAATGGAAAGACTGCTTCCTCAAGGTATAATTGTCCAAAATGAAGGCTATGATTTTGATAAAGAATTAGTTTTTGAGATAATTCAAAGTAATCTTAATCAGCAACAAAAAGATATTTTAAAGGCAGTTTTAGCTAATGATTCTTCTAATCTAGCAAGACAAAATAAAGAAGGTCTTAAAAGTAAACTCGAATCTTTAATTTTTGGCGGTGAGATAGGGTTAATGGTTCATGAAATATTTGGGATGACCGCAGATAACAATTTTAAAGTTGATAATTTGAAAAACTTTTATACTGATTTGAGCTTCCCCCCAACAATCTAATGCAACAAGATCTTGTCGAGCTAAAAATTCTAAATAATTAATTTCAGGCCAAGCATAACTCATAAAACTCTTAGAATCAAATTGTAAATCTATTTTGTTGCTTTCTATTCCAGTTTCGATTTTTTCAATAAGAGACTCTAAAAATTCTAAATTGTAGTAGTCCTTCAATTTTTTAGCCATAGTATTGAGTGTAGATTATCTATACCAATTTGTATTGTCAAAACAACTAATTTAATTGAAAATGAACATTGATAACCATTGATTAAACGTTTTTAGATCACTTTGACATGCATTGTTATTTAGTCTAAAATACAGGAATATAAAGAATTTCAAGACAGATAAAATTATATGAGTAAAAACCAATTTCAAACGGAAAAAAAATCAAAAAAATTTTCTAGATTATTTGTATTAAATATTAGATCAAGTCTTCTAAGCCTTATCATGATAGCCTTAGTCACTGTTACAGTATTGAATCTTTTTGGTATAATAAGTTCTCAGCAAGCAATTCCTGTGAGAGCTAACAATCTCAAGACGACTTCATTAGGGATGGGGTTAAACGGGGTCGTAGACTGGAGTGGAAGTTATCAATTTATTGATCATGTAAAACAAACAAGGGGTTGGTGGATAATGGATGGTAACTACAACAATCGTGAAATAGATTTAGTTTTGGATACTTTAGGTTGGCCAACAACTGTCCCTCAAGCAGGTGTAGCCTTGCGGGTGTTTGAGCGAACCCCTAAAACTACAAATTATATTATTTCATATCAAGGTGAAGGTGATGTGACTGTTTCAACTGGTACAATTGTATCTAGAGAACCTGGTAGAATAGTAGTGAGCCTTGTTAAGGGTGCAAATTTTGAAGTCAGAATAAGAAACTCGAATCTAAATAATTATTTTAGAAACATGAGTGTAGTAATGGCCGAGCATGAAGAGCTGTTTAATCAAGGTGAGATTTTTAACCCCGACTGGATAGAGATTGTAAAAGATTTTAGAGCCGTTAGATTTATGGATTGGCAGTCTACAAATAATAGCGATGTAGAAAATTTTGATGGCAATAAACCTGTTGGATACTACAGCTACAGTGGATCAACTAGAGTCAAACACCCTGGGCCTCCAATTCAGATTATGACCAGTTTATCAAACAAGCTTCAAGCTGAGCCTTGGTTTAACATGCCCCACAAAGTAAATGATGACTACGTTACACAGTTTGCAAATGAAGTAAAAAACAATTTGAATTCAAATTTAAAAGTCCATGTAGAATTCTCAAATGAAGTTTGGAATGGTCAGTTTGCTCAACACTCTTATCTTACAAATAAAGGTATAGAGGCAGGGTTACCTGGTAGTAATTTTGATAAATTACTTAGAAGACATGGTCAAAGAACAAGTGAGATTTGTAAGATTTGGGAGGATGTTTTTGCAGACCAAGCTGATAGAGTAGTCTGTATTCTTGGAGCTCAAGCAGCAAATACTTACACCGCTGCACTTTCTCTAAATCAAGCTCAGCAAACTCACAACAATATTGACTCGATTGCTATTGCTCCATATTTTGGTGGAGGTCTCGCAAGCCCAGAAAGAGCTGATCAAGTCACAAGTCTAAGTCTAGATCAATTTTTCCAAGAGTTAGAATTTGGTGGAGTTATAGCTTCTTCACATCCAGGAGGCTGGCTAAAACAAGCAGATGATTGGGTAAAAAATTATACTCAAGACAGTAGATTTGCTGGCATCACTATCACGGCCTATGAAGGAGGACAGCATCTATCAGGTCATGGCGGAAGTGAAAATAATCAGGCTCTCACTGACCTGTTTATAGCTGCCAATAAAGATCCTAGAATGGGAGTTTTGTATAATAAGTATCTAACAAATTGGAAAAATGCAGGTGGAAACTTGTTTATGAATTTTGTCGAAGCAGGTGAATATTCCAAATGGGGATCTTGGGGGGCAATCAATAATATTTACGATCCGATCCAAGAAGGGCCAAAGCTTACAACATTACAAAATTTTAATCTCAATCAAGATTGCTGGTGGAGTGATTGTGCAATTGTACTATCTGATGATACAAACCCAGCGCCATCAACAGATTGTGCTATATCTCGGCCATGTGCGATCTTACCTGAAGAAATTAGTTTTGCACCAAGCACTTCTTCTCCAGCAAGATACGGTTTAGAAGATTTGGTGATAGATCTAAATCTTGACATGCAATCGACAGTTCGAACTTGTAGTATCAAATTCAAACCCTATGACTCAATGCTAGCTTATCAAGATATAACTATAGCAAATTCACTTACAAATAATGGCTGCAAAGGGAGTCTAAAAAAAGAATTTCAAACTCAACCACTTTGGGATCTGGAGCTAAGCATTGTTACAGTAGATAATAAACACTATACTACAAGTATCAGTTATGCGATGAGATTAGGAGCTGTGGGATTGGTTTCAATAACTGCTAATCAATTCTAATAATTTATAAGAATTTTTGTTTATGAAAAATAGAGTGTAAACATCTGTGTGTCTTTTTTTGAATTAGTTTGAGTCAGATAACTTATTGCTAAGTAAATAATATAAGTCGTTTGGAAACTCTTCTTAATTATAAAAAATTCTATTTAAATTGGAGATCAGATCAACAATTGCCTGATAATTAAAAACAAGACGTCAGAGTTTGCAAATGAATTTAACGGTCTGATTATTGAGATTACAATTATTAAAATCAGAGCTAAAAGGAATTTATAATTTAAAAAATCTACATATCAAACCTATCTACCAAATACTCCAGCATAGTCCCTTCATAAGCCCAAATAATATTTTCATTAGCCAAAAACAATTCCATGGCAGACATTACTTTTTTGATTATTTCATGCTGATGATGTACTAACTGATGTGTCAGATCATCGATTTCATTAAACATTTCTTCAGTTGTCTCAAAAACTTCTTTTTCTTTGATTAGATTATAATGGCTAAATAAATATTTGCCTGCTATTTCTTTTTCCAAGATTTGTTGCCCTGGATTATCTGAAGCTTGATCAATAAACTGAGTTGTTTTTGAAAAATCAAACTTATCAAAATTACCAGCTTCTAAATTTACAATTTGCCCGTCATAAACAATAGTGGCATTAAACCCTGTTCCAAGTATTAGCCCCGCTGTGGCTTGTGTCTTAATATGTTTTTCATACATCAGACTTGTGGCATCGTTAATGATCTGTAAGTCTTGTAAGTGCACAAGTTTTTTTCTAAAAATTTGATTCAGATCTAGGTTTAAAATATCACTTAGATTGTGACCCTTCACGTTTCGAATGATTTTTACATCAATCTGATCCCCTGTCAAAATATAATCTAGTGGAAAGGCAAGGGCAATTGCAAGGGATGTGATATCATTTGGTAGATACTGGCAAATTTGATCGACTAATTCCATGCCTGTTTCTAGATTATGGATTTCAAACCTGCCAATTAGTTCATCACGCTTAAAAATTTTAACGTTTGTTCCTCCAGCTGAGACGTGGTAATCAAAATCTGAAATCGGTCTAATCTTAGAAATATCAAGTGAGATCCAGCTTAAAGAAGATGGTTTAATATCTCTTGATAGTTCAATTTCTTTAACGAAGTTTTTTACAAAATTATCCTGTGTAAATGACATATCCAAATCGGTGTAAATTCTTAGTGTTTAAATCAAAGTTATTACTATCAAGGATGTTTGCAGTATTTAAGTCAACTGGGACCAATTCTTTTTCAAAGTTTAAAATTACAAAAATTTCACTACCATCTTCAAATCTCTTATATTTGATACTTCCATCACTTGTTTCAATCAATTCCAATTCGCCAGTTTGCAATACAGAACTGTTACTACGTAAGTCAATAATTTTTTTGTAATGGTTTAAAATAGAATTTGGGTCTTGTTTTTGAGTTTCAACTGATAGATCTTGGAAATTTTCATGAATTGGTAGCCAGGTTTTATTAGAATCAGAAAAACCTGCACTTAGGCTATTATCCCAAAGCATTGGAGTCCTACAACCATCTCTAGTTGGTACACTATAATCATTTTGAATTGCCCAAGTATCTCTGATCTGATCAGTAGTGAAATCGGTATATTCAGGAAGGCCTAATTCATCTCCATAGTAAATAAATGGTAAGCCTTTGATAGTTAGTAAAAACACAGCCAACATCTTGGTTTTATTAGCAGTTTCATCAACGCTTAATTTTTCAATACTTAATCTACTGACAAATCTGAGTTGGTCATGAGAAGATAGTGCATAAGTTGGATAACCGTGGTCTTGATTGTCTTGCCAAGCTTGAATAGATTTTGTAACCAAGTCTTTATCGATTATATCGTACAGGAGATCAAAGTTGAAAACTATATCTATACCTGATCTGTCCTTGTGCTGCAAATACTTGGTCCATTTACCGCTAATTGGTCCCATTTTATTAGTTTCACCGATTAATAATTTGTCGCCGTACTGATTTATCAGGTCTTTTAGATCATAAATAAAGTCAAAATTACAATCGTGATCAAAGGTGTTTATATTGCTTTTGAATCTTGTTAGTTTATGATGGTTTCCAATCTCAAGTGGTAGGTTATCTTGTAGTAGTGGATCTTCAAAAAAGGTATTAATAGCATCCAATCTAAACCCATCTACACCAAGCTCAAGAAAATAATTAACGACTTTGAAAATCTCAGCTTTGACCTCAGGATTGTAAAGATTCAAATCAGGCTGGCTAGGGAGGAAAGTATGATAAAAATACTCTCCTGTGGTTTCTGATTTTTCCCAAGCACTGCCTCCAAAAATACTTTCCCAATTATTTGGAACTTGTTTTTGCCAGACGTACCAATCTCTTTTGGGATTAGCAAGGCTTGAGCTGGACTCGATAAACCAAGGGTGATCAGCTGAGGTATGATTTAAAACTAGATCAAAAATTACTTTTATTCCTTTACCGTGGCAAGTTTCGATCAATTCAAACATATCTTTATTGCTGCCAAAAATATGGTCAACCTGGGTATAATCTGATATGTCGTAGCCAAAATCTTTCATTGGGGAAGAAAAAAATGGATTGAGCCAAATTGCATCTACTCTAAGCTCTAGTAGATAATCTAATTTTGAAATAATGCCTTTTAAATCGCCAACGCCATCACCAGTACTGTCTTTGTAGGAGCGGGGGTAAATCTGATAAATAATTGAGCTGTGCCACCAAGGGGGAGTAGTTTTGATCACATCAACAGTATACCAGCTAAAATTCAAATAATCAACCTCTGGAAAAAAATTGACATCTCATCTATAACCGTTAAAATTTGGGAATTATGAATAAAGTCTTGATTTTGGATTTTGGTTCTCAGTTTACTCAACTGATCGCAAGACGTGTCCGCGAACTAAATATCTACTCCCAGATCCAACCTTACAATTATCCATTTGAAAATATACTGAGCGATAGTGAGATTGGAGCCATTATTTTATCAGGGGGTCCAAATAGCATCTATTATCACAACAATCCTACTATCAACCCACAGATTTTTGATCTCAAAATCCCGATTCTGGGTGTTTGTTATGGTTTGCAATTGATGGGAAGCATGCTTGGTGGCAAGGTAGAGGCCTCTAGTATGAGAGAATACGGAAAGGCGGAAATGGATCTTAAAAACAACACCCTTTGGAAAGGGATAAATACAATGGCAAGACTGCCTGTTTGGATGTCTCATGGTGATCATTTAGTGACTCTACCAGAAGGTTTTGAATTAATCGGTAGTAGTGATAATTGTCATATTGCAGCCATAGCAAATGTTGATAAAAAACTCTTTGGCTTACAGTTTCACCCAGAAGTCTTACATACCAAAAACGGGACGGAAATATTATCCAATTTTTTAGAAATCGCAGGATTAAGTAGGAATTGGGATTCTAAAGGCTATATACAACAAACAGTCAAAGATATAAAAGAGAGGGTAGGTGATAAAAAAGTGCTTTGCGGGTTAAGCGGTGGGGTAGACTCCTCAGTAGTGGCTGTCCTGATTCAAAAAGCAATTGGGAATAATTTGCACTGTATGTTTGTCGATCATGGACTTTTACGAGCAGGTGAGAGGGAGCAAGTTGAGAAAATGTTTAGAGATAATTACAAAATCAACCTCACAGTAGTTGATGCTTCAGAAAAATTTTTATCAAGACTTATAGGTATAGTCGATCCTGAACAAAAACGAAAGATAATTGGCAATACTTTTATCGAAGTATTTGAAACTGAATCCAAAAAATTAGGGGATTTTGAATACTTAGCTCAAGGCACATTGTATCCTGATGTTGTAGAAAGTGTGAGTTTTAATGGAGGACCTTCTCAAGTCATAAAATCCCACCACAACGTTGGAGGATTGCCAGAGAAAATGAAGTTTAAATTAATCGAGCCACTAAGAGAGCTTTTCAAAGACGAGGTGAGGCGAGTTGGACTTGAGTTGAAGATGCCAGCTGAAATGATAAACAGGCACCCATTTCCAGGACCAGGGCTTGGAATCAGAATCATCGGAGATGTGGATAGAAGAAAGATCCAAATCCTACAAAAAGCAGATACTATCTTTATTAGTGAGCTCAAAAACTACCTGCAAAACATAAATGAGATTACCAAGTCCAAATATTTAAATGTTTGGGAAGACTACATGCCAAGATGTTCAGTGGATAAAAGAGACTGTGCCCACGCCATAATCTACAATCCTATTAGTAAAAAGTATCTAATCCAGTCTACCAAAGACAACCCAGATTATCTCTGCAACATGCATTTAATCGGAGGTGGGATCCACACTGGAGAAGACACACTAGATGCTTTGTTTCGAGAGATAGCCGAAGAAACAGGTCTTAAAAGAAGTGAATTTAATGAACCAAAGTACTTAGGTAAAGTCATAAATGGGTTTTTTATACCGCATTTTCATAGAAACCGAGAACTAATGAGCCATATTTATTATCTAGAAACTGATTCTGATCTGGAAAATATAAAAGATAGGGACAATAGTAGCGTTGTAAGTAAATGGGTAGATCTTTTCGAAACCAAGAATAACCTGCTACCAGCTTTTGAGTGGGTCATAAACAACTACACAGAAATTCCAGAGGCTACTAGTTTATACGAAAAAACTTGGCAGGCCTTTTGTGTCCTTACCCCGATTCAAACCGTGGGAGTCATGGGGGATGGCAGAACCTATGAAAACGTATTAGTTCTCAGAGCAGTTACCGCAGCTGATGGCATGACAGCTGATTGGGCTAGATTGCCTTATGATTTTTTGGCTAAAGTTTCAAGTAGGATAACTAACGAAGTAAAGGGTATAAATCGTGTTGTTTACGATGTTTCCAGCAAACCTCCTGCTACTATCGAGTGGGAATAGTAATATTGTTTAGAATCACTATAAGTGTTAGCTGGTCTGCTATTCAGTTTGTCTAAATTAAATAAGTAGTCTATAATAGTATGTTTACAGAGCCAATTCAAAAAAATGCATAGATTCTCCTTACCAGATAAATACAAAAAATCTCAAAAACCACTTCCAGTTTTGGTTAAAGTTTCTAGTAAAAACAAATTTAAGTTTAGGTTGCCTAGGGTATTCAAATCAAATAAAATCAAGCTTCTTGTATCCGTAGTTGCAATCTTTACAGCCACCTTACCAGCTGTACTTATAATGCCATTGTTTAATCAAAGTCAACAAGCAGAAGCTAATATTATCCAAACCTCAAGATCTACTTCTAGAATCCTTATTGAAAACTTTAACAATGTTGATTTTCACAAAAACCCTGACTCCAATATAACGATTACAAATAGCCTGATTTCATTAAATACTGACACTTGTAAGTCAATAACTCAGCCTACAGATACTAATTGTAGATTATTATTTTACCCTAATCAAAATAACTTGCAAGCTGAAATTGGATCCCTTATTAAGTCTTTAAATTTAAACTCCAAAGTAGCTGCTGACAGTCGCATAGTCATTGAACATGTGGATATAAACGAAGTTTTAATTTCAAAACTAGGTGAAATTTCTTCTAATGATACCTACAAAGAGATAAATCTTCCACTTAGTTTTGATTCAGGGCAAGCTATTAAAATGGTATTTTGGAATAAGATAGTCAATAGTGATGGACCATCCTCTACTTCACCTAGTACTACAAGTAATTTTGGTAGATATTGCAATGTCGAGTACAAAATCATTAATGCTTGGAATAGAGGCTATACTGGAAGTATAAAGATTACCAACATGACCAATAAAAGCATTACTGATTGGGAATTGAGTTATAGTTTATCAGGCTCTCACGAGATTGACTCGATGTGGAATGGAAAAACTAGTAGAAATGGAAGTAATATGAGAATTAACCCTGAATCCTGGACTAGGAATATCAACCCTAATGGAGGGTTTGTTGAGATTGGCTTCAATGGTAGCTACACAGGGCAAATGGTGCAGGGAACTGATTTTAGATTAAACGGCTTTGAGTGTAATAAAGATGTCAATTATGGTTTTGATGGTATTAGTTGTAGAGTAGAGTACAGGATTATAAATGACTGGGGAAGTGGGTTTACTGGAAGTATCAAAGTATTTAATTTAGGGACAAAAGCAATCACTGATTGGAATTTGAAATTTAATTTCCCTGAGTCTCAATCTGTATATGAGTCTTGGGGAGCTACAACAAGTCAAAGCGGTAAGCAAGTAAGTATGAGTTCTGTAGACTACACACGCACTATCAATGCAGGTGGTTTCCAAGAAATAGGTTTTAATGCATCGTACCCGTTAAGACAAAACAATCCAGTAACTAGTTTCAAACTAAATGATACTGATTGCACGGCTCAGAGAAGTTATAGATACGGTATAGAAATAAGTAGTTTTTCTCTCAAGTACCTGCAGTATGATAGGCTATTGAGTGTAGTTGTTGCAATTACAACTTCAGATATGACAAGTCTGGATCTTAGCACTGCCAAAGTCTATTATGATTTAGACAGGGACCAAAGATTTAATTCTAATTTCGATGTGTTATGGGAGTGTAGGGATAAATTTCCTGGAGTAAATGTTGGCTACAGTGAATCTGCCAAAATACTTCAGCTTACCCGCGATGACAGCTGTTTTGGTAAAACTTGGCCAGAATCTTGGGATACTAATAAAGTAGCAATACCACCCGGAAACTGGTTGATCGTAATTGAAGATGGGAAAAGAGTAATCCCTTTTGCCTTAGCTGACGATGGAAGCACAACTATATTGTAAATTTTATGGACTAATTGGAGGGGCTTTTATGGTAGTGCTTTGGGGAGTAGTTTAATATGCATAAACTAGAACTTATACTCATACTGTAATGATTCTGATATGTTTTGTGACTGAATTGATTTTTTGTACAGGGTGGGGACTTCAAATGCTAAAGCTTCAAATAGAAGAGCATAGAAGGCTTTAAATTGCCTTTAAAAAAATGCTTAAAAGAAAAAAAATTTATATTAGTTACTGACTATTCAATATTTAAACAAGGGTAGAATTTAATTATTTTTATCCAATTCTGA
>JBBSJV010000031.1:0-14056 GCA_038256935.1 Patescibacteria group bacterium | reverse complement strand
TGATATCTTTGGAAATAGTTCTAAGGCTCTTGGTGGTAGATATGATATTGATAGTGTTGATTATGAGTGTAGGCTTCCTGCTTTTTTAGATGCTGGTACTTATACTCAAGTTTTGTCTTATACTGTGGTGGCTTCTTAGGGGGTAGGTAAAGAAAAAGGAGGTTTTTCCATTAGTTTTTTTGCTAGTTAAATAGAACTATTTAAAATCTATTAATTTCTCTGGCACAACATAATTTTCAAGCCCCTCAATAGGCAGCCAGTCAATACGATTATTTTCCCAATTAGCTGTAGGTGCAGGATTGTTTTCAAGTCGGATTGTAGCAACCCATTTAGCTTGAGAAAAATATTTAGCACCTAAAACAAGAGTTCGCAGTAGACTAACTGAAGGGTATTCTATTTGGGAAAAATAAACTTGATCAATACTTGTAGTTGGTACTTCAAGAGTGGTTTCTTCTTTAAGTTCTTTAACTGCTGTTTCTTTAATTAATTTAAAATTATTTTCATCTAAATTATTTGGCTTTCCCAGTTGCTTTTTAAATTCACTATATTTCCAGTTTTCAACCCCACCTTGAATAAATGACCAGCCGATATCTCCTGTAATAATTGGTTTCCTAAGAGCAGTTAAGATTTGTCTATTAGCAGTTACTAGATTTACAACAGTGGGTCTGATGCGTAAATTAACTAAAAGTTTTTGCAAACTTACCCAATACCAAAAAGTAAATATTGAATCAGCTACTCTCCCCCTTCTATAGGGTAAAAATACAAATCTAAATAACCACTCAAGTCCTAATTTTTGGACCCAAACTGGGGCTAGTTTTTGTTCTATCCCACCACCTAAATGATCCAGAGCTGCTCCTATTCCTGTGGCTAATCTGTATTTAATATATTCTTTCTCTTGCAAATAATTAATCAATGTTTCTTGTTTTCCTGAAGCACCGCCAAGAGCAACTAAAATGATGTCGGGTTTATTGATCTTTAAAAAATCTACGACCGATTCAAGCTCTGGAAACTTATGAAATAAATTTTGAGTCGTGACATGATCAGGATATGGATTATCTAAATCATTTTCCCATTTATCTCTCATAAGATTAGAATCTGGTGAGGCAAACCAATGTTGGAGAATAAGATTTGGGTATTTTACTTGGATTTTATCAGCTAAGACTCCATTTTTACTATCCCAGCCGCCAATTACTGCTACTTTCCAAGCTTTTTGATCAGCCAATTGTAACAAATCATAGACAAAGTCACGACCCAAAATTGCCTCTGGAAGACCCTTTGTATAATCAATTTTTTTGCTAACGATATTGGCCCAGCCATCCAAAAAACTAAGTATTAGCTGTAATCCAAAAACAATCAAAAACAACGGCACAAGTATAATTTTGGGTAGAAAAAGTAATCTGGAGTAAGTTTTAGAAAGCAAACCATCAGATTCTAAATATTTCCAAGCCCATACGCTCCCCCTACCATCAAGAGCTGCTAACTTGGCTTTTTGTAGGACGTCTTTATAAAAAGGATTACGATTAGCTCTTAAAAAAAACTCACTATACAGAAAATATAAACTCAGTCTATCACTCGTTTTACTTTTGCCAATAATATCTAGCAAGATGACTTTTGTTAGCACAGGGACAGATACACCTAAGATATTGACCTGATTTGTTTTTGTGCTATTCATGTAAATATGAGTAATGGGCTTATCAAAGATAAAATTTTTAAAATTGTAAAACAAATTCCTGAAGGAAAAGTTGCCTATTATGGTCAAATCGGGGAAATAGTTGGAGTTTCTGCTCAAGTGGTGGGTTGGATTTTATCTGGAATGAAGGAAACCGAATATGATCAAATTCCATGGGAAAGGGTGGTGGCTAAAACTGGAGCCATTCCCACAGTCAAACTAGGTTTTAAAGGGGAGTTGCAAAAGAAATTATTAACTGAACAGGGCTTTGATCTAAGTACAGGACAAATCGAGATGGAAAAAAATTTGTGGAGACCAGAAAGTGATATAAATTTGACAGTATAAACTAAGCTAAGTATACAAAAGATACTAATATATTTTATATGAATCAAATCGGATTAATCGGACTTGCTGTAATGGGGGCTAACTTGGCAAGAAACTTTGCCTCAAAAGATACAAAAATCGCAGTTTACAACCGCACTTACTCAAGGACTCAAGAAGTAATTGAAGTTTGGCAAGAGGATAAACAAATTCATCCAGAATACACTGGAGAAATAGTTGGTTTTGAGGATCTAGAAGCTATGGTTCAAAGTCTTGAAAGACCTAGAAAACTAGTCCTACTTGTAAAGAGTGGGCAACCTGTAGATGACATGATCACACAGCTCCTACCACTGCTAGAAAAAGATGATATTATTGTAGATCTTGGCAACTCCAACTGGAAAGATACTCAAAAAAGAAATGAGTTTTTAACTCAAAAAGGTCTTAATTTTGTAGGATCTGGTGTCAGTGGAGGCGAAGAAGGTGCTTTAAAAGGTCCTAGCATGATGCCTGGGGGTAATAAATATGCGGTAGATCAGATACTTCCCCTTTTTGAAAAAATCGCAGCTGATGACTTTGAAGGTGGTAAATGCGTAACCAATATTGGCGGCGGCGCTAGTGGTCATTTTGTGAAGATGGTCCATAACGGAATCGAATACGCCATCATGCAAGGAATTGCAGAAATTTATGGGCTATTGAAAAATGAAGGTTATACAAATCTTGAAATCCAAAAAGTAATTGATAAAGCAAACTCAGGGTTTGAAAGTAAAGAGTCAGAAGAGGATAGTTATAGCGGTTTAGGTAGTTATTTGATGGAAATTACTTCCAAAATTTTAGCTACTAAGGATGGAGAGGGGTATTTATTAGATCAGATTGTGGGGGCAGCTAAAGCCAAAGGGACAGGTGGATGGACAGTAGAAGCGGCTCTGGAGTTTGGTGTTTATACTCCAAGTATTGCAGCAGCTGTATTTGCCCGTATTGGCTCAGCTAAAAACCAAGAGTACAATTTTACAGGAAAGATCGAGTCTCAGGAGTCAAAATACCCTGATAGAGAAACTCTTGAAGATGTCTGCATAGCAGGGCTTGAAATTATTCACTTGGTCTCATATTATCAAGGTTTAGATCTCATTACTAAAGCTAATGATGAGATGAATTGGGAAATCAACTTGAAGGAGGTAATTAGAATTTGGCAAGGTGGGTGTATTATTAGATCCAACATTTTGATTGATCTTTATGAGGATTGGAAGGACACTATTGATTTTGAGGAGTTGATCCCTGTTACTGAGTTTTTGAGAAGTTTCCCTGATGTTACGACTCCAGTGACTAGTTCCATTGCTGACTATATGAAAAATTTGGTAATTGAGCAGTTACCAACTAATATGATCCAAGCCCAAAGAGACTTTTTTGGAGCTCACACGTACAAAAGAATAGATAAAGAAGGTGACTTTACAGGAGGCTGGGAGACTATCTAAAACTAGCTGAGGGATCGATTTTTTGTAAGTTGTGGATGAAATTATCTTCAAAGTCTTGGATTTCTCTGCCCTGCACTGTTCTTTCAAAACTATAAAACTGGGCTCTAAAATTCACCACATCTGCATCATCACCTTGGCTAAATCTTTCTAGTGGAACAAATTCTGAAACTACATCATTTTCTAAACCATGATTTAATAATTCTTGAATATTTGCCCAATTGGTTTGCTTACTAACTATTATCCCATAGTCTCTGGAAATACTTGGAAAATCTGAAACATCGCAGAAGCTTGGATACGGACTGAGTCTAGATTGATTTGGCTTTCTATATATTATGACTGAAAATATTTTTTTGGTGGTTGGAATACCAAGGGGTTTTTTAAGTTTATTGGTGATTTCAATTAGTTCAATAGTTTCACCATTTTCTAGTTTATAAATAAAGCCTTTACCTAAATTATTTTCTAATTCTATAACATCAATTACTGAAGTTGTGAGCAAGTTTGTGTACCCATTTATAAAGCTGGTTAAACGATATGGATCTTCAGTTTGCTCTATTAATTGCAGCAGGTTTTGCTCAACAAGGGATTTATTATTTTCAAAGTAACTATTTCCTATTTCAAATATCCTGATAGGATTGTACCCCCTATTGAGGTTATCTGCTAGGTTTTGAAGTAAGGTAGCGGTAAAGTTTTGCCTCAGAAATGGTTCAAAAGAGCGCTGGGCTTGTAGGGCCTGAAGACTCTTTCCTTGAGGGTTAATCTGGCTCATTATTTCTGTCTCAAAGGGCCTGTTTCTAAACTCTGTAAATCCAAACTCAACAGCCAGATTTTTAAGTATTCCATCGTTAAAGATTATTTCATTAGAAGCAGCTTTTACCTCTCCCTTTAATTCTTGATTTACAATATTATCAAGGCCAATAATCTCAGCTACTGCAAAGAGTATATCTTCTTGGTTTTGTATTTGAGAGTAAAAAATATTGGGAATTAGTTTTTGATTATTGTAGTTTCCAAGTTTTGTTAAAATAGACTCAATTAAACTAATATTTTCAGAGGTGTTCTGTAGGGGTAATCTCTTACATAAATACTCAAAATCTACTTGGATTTGCCTATTAGAACTTTCCTGATATTCAATAATATCTCTAAAACTTTCTAAATCTAAATTTGACCCCTTTGCTTCAGTTCCAAGCTGGGAATTTGGGTTGATAAAACTAAGAGCAAGTCTAAGATCAAAAGGGTAGTTACTATCTTCGAGCAGTGAGCAAAAAGCTAAAATCCAAGTAATTATCAAGCTTGGCTGCACTCCCCCATTCCAAATTCTAGCAGCCTCAGAGCGGTAATTTAGATCAAAACAATTCTGGGCTATCATTTGGTTATCAAAGCTGGCAACTTCGATCAAAATCCTAGAATCCGTTTCTTCTACCTTAGTTTGTTTTCCACCTGAAATAGCTGGAATAGTTAAAATCTTATCTTCTAAAGTAAGAACATCTATACCACTTGGTATTTGGATTTTTGCAAGGTTTCCAAGTCCTTCAAAGCTTTCTTGCTTCTTAGTGTTAAAGATTTTTAAATCAAGTTTAGGATTACCAGAATTCAATTTTAATAGTTTATCAGTAGAGAAAAAATGAGTGGGCTGTCCAATATCAGCTAGTAAATAATTAGAAAAATCAGCAATACTTCCAAGTTGATTTTTGGCGGTTAAAAACATCCTCTTTCTAATCGTATGAGGAATATAAAAATTAAAATCTGATTGCTTGGAAGAGTTGATATCTAGATCGAATAAAAAGAAGGCTTTGGATAAATTAGACTCGTCTTTAAAATCAATTTTCAATTCAGAATCAGGTCTATCAATAAGTAAGGTTTGTAATTTTTGCAGTAAAATATTTGGATCCAATAAACTCTTGGCTTTTTGAGTCAGCTTATCTTGGCCTAGAAACTTGGATAGTTCAAGAGCTAATCCTAAATGGTTTCCAAAAGCTCCTATTTTATCTGGTAAAAACTTGATATCAAAACTAGTATCAGGTGTAAATAGCTGTGGAAAAACTTGGCAAATACTTTTACCTAAATAATCTTGGATGTTTTCAATTTCTTGATTCAATTCCCAAAGACCACTACTTGGTTCAGTCACAAGACACAATTCATCTTGCCCGCAACACATACCCTGACTTAGCTCTCCTCTCATCTTCCTTTCAGCTATAGAAATGTAGGGTAATTTGGCCCCCACCATTGCAACTGGACAGATAAGCCCGTCTACTACATTTGGAGCTGCTGATACAATTTGGACTTTGCCTTTGCCTCCAAGATCTACATCAAAGATTTTGAGCCGGTCAGCATCGGGGTGGTTTCTAGTATTTTCGATTCTACCAATTACTACCTTACCGTCAAAGTAATCTGTAATTTGAGAATATTCATCGACTTCAGCCGTATTTAGTGAAATTAGATCAGACAATTCAGTATCACTATAAGAGCTTATATCGATATAATCTTGGAGCCAAGAACGTAAGAAATACATATTAGTTTAGTTATTTACTCAATAGGAGCTACGAGGATAGGACCAACAATTTCGTTAAATTCTTCGAATTCTAAGATTTCCTTATCAATCAATACCTCGGCAATTTTATCAAGATATGATCTGTGTTTGGTGACCAATCTATGACACTCTTTTTGACAACCTGTAAGGATTTTTTGGACTTCAAAATCAATTAATTTAGCCATTTCCTCACTATATTGTTGCTTTTGTGCCATGTCTTTACCTAAGAAAGTCAATCCGTGGTCACCATCAAAAGATACTGGACCAAGATCACTCATACCGTATTTTTTGACCATATCTCTAGCAATTTCAGTGGCTTTAGCAAGATCATTAGAAGCTCCTGTACTGATATCTCCAAATACAATTTGTTCGACAGTGTAACCACCGAATAAGACCGTAATACTAGCCAAAAATTGAGCTTTGGTTTTAGTCATAGCATCGTTTTCGTTGTCAGTATGGAAGGTGTATCCCCCAGCTCTTCCCCTTGGAATGATAGTTACCTTTTGAACCTTTTGAGCATGAGGTAAAACTGATCCAACTAAAGCATGTCCTGCTTCGTGATAAGCAGTTAGTTTCTTTTGCTTTGGTGTAATATATTTGGATTTTAGTGAAGGACCAAGGGCAACTTTTTCTACAGCTTCACGCAGTATATCATTGTTGATTTCTTTTTTGTGTTCACGAACAGTCAGGATAGCCGCTTCATTTAACACATTCATAAGATCAGCTCCAGAAAATCCTGGGGTTCTTTTGGCAACGATATTTAGATTGGCATCTTTGGCTAGTTTCTTGTTTTTGGCATGCACTTCTAGGATTTGCTCTCTTTCTTTTCTATCAGGTGGAGTGACTGTGATTTGCCTGTCAAACCTTCCTGGTCTAAGTAGTGCTGGATCCAAAACATCTGGTCTGTTAGTTGCTCCGATCACGATGATTGATGAAGTTGGCTCAAACCCATCCATTTCTACTAAGATCTGGTTTAGAGTTTGTTCTCTTTCATCATTTCCACCACCAAGACCTGCTCCACGCTGTCTTCCAACTGCATCGATTTCATCAATGAAAACTACACAAGGAGCTTTTTTCTTGGCTCTTTTGAATAAATCTCTAACCCTACCTGCTCCAACACCGACAAACATTTCTACAAACTCAGAACCTGAAACGTAGAAAAATGGTACCTTGGCTTCTCCTGCAATGGCTTTTGCTAGCAATGTTTTTCCATTACCAGGGGATCCGATAAGTAAAGCTCCTTTAGGGATTTTAGCTCCCATTTTAAGGTATTCTTCTGGCCTTTTTAGAAAATCTACTACTTCAATTAATTCTTGCTTGGCTTCTTCATTTCCTGCTACGTCAGCAAACGTGATTTTTTCTTGAGAACCATTTTCATCAAATACTCTGGCTCTACTATTTCCAAAAGAGATAGCCCTGTTGTTAGTATCAGAGATACGCCTGATGAAAAATAAAGCAACTCCAATAGTGATAACAATAAAGATTATATACCAGAAAGTTCCATTTTCAAGTAGTCTTGTTAGAGCGGGCTTTTCAAGTTGAGTATAATTGATCTCGCCTTCGCCATTTCCAACTCTGAACTCAGCCTCGCCAGACTCATTCTCACCAGCTGATAATTGGAGAGTCTCAAGTGGGGAAAGAGTGGTGTTAGATGACGGGTTTGGGTAAAATTCGCTAGTAACATCTTCTCTGTCTTTAACATCAAGATCATTATAGATCTCAGCTGTAAATTGCTTGCCATCTGGCGAAACTATGACTTTACTGACTCTCTCGTCTCTTATTGCTGAGATTAAATCGGAAAAAGTTTTTGGCTGCTGTTCTGTGTTTTCTAATCTTTGGGTCAGTAATAACACAGTGAGTACAACACCAACTACAAACAAGATGGTTAGAAGATTTAAAATTATCTTACGGTTGTTGCCTGGATTTGGTTTTTTAGGTGGTTTTAGTTGAGTCGTTTTTGGGTTTTTAATTTCAGGTTTTGGGTTTTGGTCCATTGACTTTTTTTTCTCCATATAAAGTATATAAGTATACTATTTAAAGTAGGCTTTAGACCGTCTTTTGTCAAGGCTTGAATATTATCATTTAAAGTTTTAAAATAAATAGATTTTGCGATTCTAATTCCGCCTTCTATTGATTATTTTCTACGTATTGATAAATAGTTAATCTTGGATGTGCTAATAAAAACTTAACCGGGAAATTTGAAGCTGCTAAAGATCCTTCAAGCATTTCATTTAAAACATTTTCTTTCCCGTTGCCATTTACTAAAAGGATTATTTCATTACTATCCAAAATTGTCTCAATTGTTAAACTAACCCTTCTTGGGATGGCAAAATCAACTGGAGCTATTGTTGAAATTACTTTATCTGTACTTGTTGCAAAATAATCACCCCCTGGAAAAAGTGAAGCAATATGGCCATCAGGACCGACTCCAAGAATAACCGCATCAAAAAGAACTCCTTCTTCTTGAGATAAGACTTCATCGTAAGTAGAAACTGCAATATCTAATGGGATATCTGTCGCGATTGCGTTAAAAGACCCGAGTTGTTCTAATATATCATCTCCTAAGGCTTGTTTGAGAGCTTTTTGATTGGATTCATTAGCAGTTGCTTGGATATATCTCTCATCAGTTAAATATAGATTTAGTTTCTCCCATGGCAAAATCACATTGTGTTGTAGGCTTTGTAAAATTGGGATTGGAGAGGATCCCCCGCTGAGAGCTAATCTGACAGCTCCATACTCAGAATTTATATCTAAAATCAATTTTACTAAATGATCGGAAACTACGTTAACAAAACTTTCCTGAGAAACGCAGTCATAAATTTGGGGTTTGTGAATTTGCATACTATAAAAGACTTAGTGCGTAAGCAAGTACAAATCTTAGAGCAATACCGATTACAAAAATCAAAATACCTGCAAAAACGTTTTCAAAAGCTTTGTCTTTTCCAGTGACTAAACGAAGAACTCCGACAAGAAAAACTAGAATTCCAATTATTCCAAAACCGTAAGGTACCCATTGTATAAGTATATTTTCAATCAAAGCGTTAGACATATTAATAGTTAAATTTTATATTTTTTTAAAAAGGTCAAAGGAGGGATCGCCGTTAGGCTTTGACCGAATTCTACCCCGATCAAGTCGGGCCGCCATTCGGTCGGTTCATTCTGAACCTGGCACCCTAGCTCGCCACATGGCTGGGATCGAAATAAATTCGATCTGTTCATGCTTAGCTTTGCTTAGCACTTCTCTCAGTCGCCGTGAGGCTTTGGTGGATCCGGTGGGATTCGAACCCACGACCAAAAGATTAAGAGTCTTCTGCTCTACCGACTGAGCTACAGATCCATTTATTTATGAATTGCTTTAAAATCAGAAAAATGTCAACAGTCAAAGAGAATCTATACCTACTTATATTTATTAATTGACAAATAAATAGCCTTTAGGGTTACTAGCAAATAATTAGCCATGTAACTATGTCAGCAGAATTTGCCTCCAAGGAAAACATCTATTCAAAGCTAAACGTACTCGATTTAATGACACTTAGAATCCTTAAATTATACGATAAGTTTTTATTATTATCAGTTGTTGCTCTGTTTTTCACCCTCTCTTCAGCTCCATTTGTACAATCTCTTGGCTGGGTAGTTTTTATTTCCACAATGAGTTTTGTAATCTACATCCAGGGTCGTTTTGGTAGCACCATATTTGCTTTTTTCTTGTTTTTAATCTTTGCTCTAAATATTATTCACTTTATAAATATTTTAATATAGTTTTTTATGCAGATAGTAATTAATGCTGGGGGTAGCGGTACAAGACTTTGGCCAATTTCAACAGAAGTTCTGCCAAAACAGTTCTGTAGCTTAGTTGAGGAAAAATCTATGCTTCGAGTAACCTATGAAAGATTTGTCAGTCAATATACTGTGGATAACTTGTGGATTAGTGTAAACCAAAAACACCTTGATCTTGTAAAACTACAAATTCCAGAAATTCCAGTTGACCATATTTTGATAGAACCAGAAAGAAGAGACACTTTTCCAGCTGTTGCGGCTCACTCAGCAGTCGTTGCAGGACTTACAAGTGTTGATGAAAACATAATTTTTGTACCAGCTGATGCTCATATCGAGGATGATGAGTCTATAGTAAATCTTATGAATTCAATTGCTAAAATTGATACTGCTTTAGATAATCATGAATTTAAAGTTGGTGTAATTGGTATCAAGCCAAACTTTCCAAGCACTCAATTTGGTTATGTTGAATTCGACGATAGTCTTAAAGGCCAAGTTTTCTCTGAGGTTTGTAAGGTTGATAGTTTTAAAGAAAAACCAAATTTTGAACTGGCTACTGATTTTTACAATGCAGGGAATTATCTATGGAACTTTGGAGCTTTTGCTTTCAAATATTCAGTACTTAAAAACATTTTAGAAGTAATTTCTCCTGAAAATGTAGCCCCGCTTGAAGCTATTCGAGAAGCCAAACAAATTGATCTAGAGAACTTTAGACAGCTCAAAAAAGATGCTTTTGATATTGTAGTATTAGAAAAAATCGGAGGCCTTGGAGTCATTGGTGTAGAAGTCTACGTTTGGGATGATATTGGAAACTACGAAGCTCTCAAAAAATATATGGACGAAGCTGAAACTGTAAAAGAAGCCAGCTACAATGTAGTACAAATCGCTGGCAATGGTAATCGTTATAGGTTAATCGATACCAAAAAGAAAGTGGCTTTTGTGGGGGTAACTGATTTAGTTTTGGTGGAAAACGAAGAAGGGCTTTTGATTATTAATCCAGAAAAATCAAGCGAAGTGAAACAAATTGCTCAATATTTCCAAGATTACGACGGTGGGAAGCATTTGTAGAACTAGGATAAAATAGACTGAAAAAGAGTTTGCACGCAGCTTCAAATAAGCATGTTTGTGTTTTTTCTTAGTAAGATTTAAAAACTTTTTAATTGATTACTAATCATCAAAGCTTCAAAGTAAGATATTTTTGACATCTCAGTAAAAGAATTGCAGTATAAAGCCATTATGGCGCAGTACACTGATCTGGATACTATTGTTAAATTTTGCAAACGAAAAGGTTTTATTTTCCCATCCTCTGAGATCTATGGAGGATACCAAGCAGTTTATGATTTTGGACCTCTTGGTAAATTACTCAAAGACAATCTTGTTCAAGCCTGGAAAGACTGGATGATTACCTACAGAAACGATGTAGTTGAGATCGAAGGGGCTATATTTTTACACCCTAAAGTCTGGGAAGCAAGCGGTCATACCAGCGGGTTTGCAGATATGATGGTAGAAGATCTGGTTACCAAAAAAAGGTATAGAGCTGATCATTTAGTAGAAGAGGCTGAGGCATTCCAAATCCTAAATGACAATCACGAAAAAAGGGTTGAGCAAAAATTAATTGAGATCGAGCAAAATGCTATTTCTAAAAATCTAGGCTTGATCGTAGATTGTCTGATTGTAAATTCCAAAGGTCAATATCTGGCTCAGAAAAGATCAAGCACTAGAAGATTATACCCTAATTGTTGGGACTTAGTCGGGGGCCATGTCGATCTAGGTGACACACTTATCAACACCATTTATAAAGAGGTAAAAGAAGAAACCGGTTGGACTGTAAGTTCTATCAAAGATGTTTTTGGGGTTGTAGGTTGGGTCTTAGATGAAAATGTAAGAAAAGATGGAGATAATCCAAACAAGCAAATTATTCAAGTCTTAATTGAGGTTGAATCAACAGAAAACTTACAATCAGAGGAAGGGAAGGTCACAGGCTATGACTGGTTTGATAAAGGTAATTTAGAGATTTTAAGAAATAATGGTGAAGATGAATTTTATATTTATGATGCGATTAAATCAGCTCTTGAGACTTACACTTTTGGAAATAAAATTACTAAAAAAATTGCTGATGCTGGTAGTTTAACTGGAGAGGAATTAGATGATATTATTAGTAGCAATAAATTATTATCCCCTGATAAAAACCCACTTTCTAAAGCCAAGAAATTTAATCTACTTGTCAAAACCCATCTTGGACCTGTTGAGGATGATAGCAGTTTAGCTTATCTAAAGGGAGAATCTTGCCAAAACATTTATGTAGACTGGAAACAGGTTCAAGAAACAACCAGACGTAAATTACCTTTTGGTATTACTCAGCTAGGTAAGGCTTTCAGAAATGAAATCACAGTCAAACAATTTATTTTTCGAACCCGTGAATTTGAACAGATTGATCTTCAATATTTTGTAAAACCTGGCACTGAAGATCATTGGTACGAATACTGGAAAAACCAGAGATATGATTTTTATACCAAATACCTTGGTTACAATCCAGAAAATCTTAAATGGCATCAGCACAGCCAAGAAGAGTTAGTTTTCTACTGTAAAGAGGCTTGGGATATCTACTACAGATTTGGTAAGGTTGGCTTCAAAGAAATGGAAGGACTTCATAACCGTACTGACTATGATACTCGCCAGCACATGCAATTTAGCGGGACAGATTTGCAATATTTTGATCCTGAAACCAATCAAAAATACTTGCCTTACGTTATCGAAGCTTCTCTTGGTGTACAGAGAATGTTTTTATCATCGTTATTTGAATTCTATAAAGAAGAAGAATTTGACTCCACTGATGGCAAGTATGATAGCCGTGTAGTTTTAAAATTACCAATGAAGCTGGCTCCTTATAAAATGGCTATTTTACCACTTATGAAAAAAGACGGGTTAGGTGACAAAGCCCATGAAATCTTTATGAGCCTTAGAAAACAAGGTATCATGGTTGATTACGACGAAGCTGGAAGTATTGGAAAACGCTACAGAAGACAAGATGAAAACGGTACTCCATACTGCGTAACTGTGGATTATGATACACTAAAAGATGATACAGTGACAATTAGAGATCGCGATACTATGGAGCAAAAGAGGATTAAAATCGAAGAGTTAGTTAACCTTATTAAGTAGTAGGTGATATTGACAGATCTAGAAGAACTTAGTAGATGAGGTATATACAATTATACACAAACAATCCTATGCCAATTCGAAAAGTAAGCGATCAAGAGTTTTCTTTACTGGTTAATTTATTAACCTTTTTAACTGACAAATACACTGATCCGAACATGATCAAGACTTATCTGGAAAAAACTGGTGCTGAATATTTTGGATATTATCAAGGAAGTGAGCTGGTAGGAGTGATTTGTCTAGAACCACAATTAAATATCCATGGCTGGACAGCAGAGATCAAAAACCAAATCACCCACCCCAAAGCTAGAGGACAAGGAATCGGAGCAGAATTGACTGAATACATTGTCCAATACGCTAGAAATCGCGGACTAGATAAGATTTACTTGATCTGCGGGGATGATTTTATGGAAGCAAAAGGATTGTACAAAAAACTAGGGTTCAAAGCTAAAAGTACTGGGTTTTATTATGATTTGAAATAAGAAAATTAGCCATTACAGTTTTTACAGATTCCAGTTAACTCCAAATTGTAGTGTTGAATGTGGTAACCTTCTTCTAAATCTTGAGTATTGAGTCTTACCGCCTCATCTGGTAAACATACCACCTTCTCGCAGTTTATGCAGACAAAATGAACATGAGGAGTTTTGGTAATTTCAAAGCGTGTTTGTTTATCTATACTTAGATCCAAAGATTTGATATGATTGATTTCTTGAAGTAGTTCTAATTGCCTATAAACTGAAGTTTTATTGACTTCTACTGCGTATTGAAAACTTAACTGATCCAGTATATCTTTTGCACTTATTGGATGACTAGAGGAATTTATAATCTCATAAATCTGAGTTCGCAGGTTGGAATTATACAGTTTTTTTGTCATTTCAATTATATACCTAAGCTTTTATCATAAAATTGTCTATATAGATCTGGATTTCTTGTTTAACACCACTTAGGGTAGCCATTTCCATTGCTTCCTGGGGATCTAACCATTTATAATTTTGATGTTCTGGTGAGAGTTGTATTTGCATCCTGTCAGTAATTGCCCAATACACAATACAGAGCCTTGGAACAGGATCATTTTCAAGCGGTGGTAATTCTACTACTCTCAGTATGTTTTTAAGCTTAAATTCAGCAATCCCAGTTTCT
>JBBSJV010000030.1:0-14869 GCA_038256935.1 Patescibacteria group bacterium | reverse complement strand
GATTTGGATTAAGCTTCTTTTCAGTGCGGTAATACTGTATTTTTTCTCTATCAAGAGAAGTAAGTCTAAAGTATTTTTTCTTCATACAACAATTGTAACATATAGTAGTTATTTTGTTGCATTAGATTGTTGGGGGGAAGATGGTATCAAAACAAAGTTACTGCTTTATATCTTCTTGAGAATGTTGATTATATTGATTATAGTTATTGGAATGAATTAAGCCTGAACACAAGAAAGCCACTAATAGCAGGGCAAAATATCAAAGAAAACAATTTAACGGAAATGAAATTAATTCAAAAATTTATAGATTTTTCTAAACAAATTAAAATCTAAAATCTAAAAACAAGTTGATCCGATCATCTTAGTTTCAGATTACAAAAAACAAGTAATCCTTGAAGGTCACTCCAGAATAACAGCCCTTAGTTTGCTTTCTAAGCAAGATTTAGACTTTGAGATAACAGTTATCACAGGATACAGTCAAAAAATGTCTAATTGGGGATGTTTTTAAGCTTTAACTTATTTTGAAGTCTATTAATACTTTAAGGACTGAGCCTCTTCACATCTCTAGGGAACAAACAAGCTTCTTTTACTGATTTTAATCCCAATATTTTTTGTGTTAAACGCTCTAATCCTAGTCCAAAACCGCCATGAGGTGGCAGGCCGTGCTTGAAGGCAAGTAAATAGGCTTTATAGCCTTCTTCTTGAGGGTTTATTCCTTTGCTTCTCATCTGTGCAAGTAATCGGTCATAGCGGTGTTCACGCTTGCTTAGAGTTGCAATTTCCACACCTCTAAAGATCAAATCTGCTCTGTCACAAACTGTAGGGTTTTGTTCGTTTATATAATGATAGAACTTCATGTCACTTGCTGGAAACTCGGTTATAAATACTGCCTCACTATTCCAATTTTTACTTGAATAATCACAGATAAACTTTTCCTCATCAGGGGTAGGGTCTTTTTCTTCTCTATTATCTATTCCCACATTTTGATAGTACAGCTGGTGTACCTGATTCAAGGTTACTCTAGGAATAATATCTGGCAATACTGGTTGCTTAGCTTCCCATAGATTTAGTAAGGGGCTGTGACTAGAAAAGATACCATTACAAATCTGTTTAAGTAAGGATTCAGCAAGGACTAATACGTCTTCAAATGAGTCTATAAATCCTATCTCTACATCCAATGTAGTAAACTCTGTCATATGGCGGGTAGTAAAACTTTGTTCTGCCCTGTATGTGGCTCCAATTTCATACACACGTTCAAAGACACCCACCATGATTTGTTTATAAAACTGAGCAGACTGAGCAAGTGTTGCGGTTTTGCCAAAATAATCCAATTCAAAAGTCTCTGCCCCACCTTCAGTGGCAGCTCCCAATAGTTTTGGACTTCTAAATTCAGTGAAATCATGGCTATGCATAAAGTTATGAATGGCTTTATAGATACCAGCTTGGATCTTGAAGACTGATTGCTCTTGAAGATTTCTTAACCCCATAGGGCGATATTCAAATAGAGTCTGATAATTTTCTGGCTTATGACTGATTTCTTTATCGATTTCAATTGGGCTATTCTCAGTAATAGCTACTTCTACTTCTATCAAAGGGTTTATTAGCTCCACACCTGATGGAGACCTCTGTTCTTTAGTTACAGTTGCAGTAGTACTCAAGATACTTCCAGACTGGAGGTGACTAAGTTTTTGGATCTCAGTTTCACTCTCAACCACAATTTGAACAAGTCCTGTTCTGTCTCGAAGGAGTATAAAAAGTAGTTTTTTACTTATTTCTCGTTTTTTATGAAGCCAGCCTTTTACTGTTACTTCCTGGTTTATAAATGAGGGTAGCTTGGAATTTAAAATTCTTTTTGATGACATAAAATAAATAAATTAGTTTATAGCTAACCCACACCCAACTTATACACTTGACCACAAAACTCGCAAGACTTCTAATACTTAGTTTATCTGCGATGTTACTCAAACAGTTGTGGCCTGCGTTGTCTAGGTCATGCATGGATTAGCCATACTTTAAGTTGTTTCAATTTAAGCCAAAAAAATACCTCCTGATTCGGAGGTTTTGCTGTAGATAAAAAATTGATAAACTAAATCATACAAACAACTCCCCCGCAGGAGGTTGTATCTAAGCCGAATCTAGTTTGTAAAGTCATGTTGTATAAGTTGTGTATACACCAGAAGAGAGGATTTGTCAAAAAAGATAAGCCTGTTGAGTTATAGCTAACCCATACATTTACGCCCAAAACTTGCTAAACAGGAAATACTTAAAATATCTGCTTTGTTGCTTAAACAGTTGTGGCCTGCGTCGTCTAGCTCATGTATGGCTTAGCTTTACTTTAAATAAAAAACCTATCTTTTCTTGCCAGCTCGCATTGACCTTATGATAACTTTTTCCTCTTTAGTGTGTTTTTCTAGGGCGTAGCTAAGACAAATTGAGTGGATGGACTGGATATGATCTTTAAGAAACTGATCAAGTAAGTCCTTATCGTGCTTACCAATTTCTCTAAGTACCCAACCTGTTGCTTTTTGGATATAGTGATGCTTGTTATCAATATGATGGGCACAAACACTGAGTGGAAGTTTTAAATTATGGTTTTTGATAAAGGTAAAACCTGAGACGATACTGATTCTTTTATGCCAAATATTATCATTATAAGCTAATCTTGCAAGAGTCGGGAAACCATTAGCTGGATCTTTAAAATCAACTCTGGCCTTGAAAGCGACTTGTCCTACGGCTTCTATTGCGTTATGTACTAAAATTCTACCAAGAATACTATCGCCGCTTTCATCTACAAGATCCCAGTGATCAACGGCATCTAGGTTATCCATATAGGTATTCCAGATCAATGAAATTGTCTCAGCGTCGTTATCTTTAAGGGCTTTATCAAGTTTAAATCTAAGTATCGTTAGTCCACATAATCTTTGCTGATGATAATTGGATTGCAATAATTTGGTTACTATAAAAAGTCACAACCGCGATATAGCTTTGCAATTAATCGAGTAGATGGGACAGTGCCACCGTAAAATTGATCCACTCTGTCACCAATTTGTCTTGGAAAATTACTAGTTGAATACTTAGCACGCTCCAAATTAGCATTGGCTTTTAAGTCTTTAACTATGAGGTTATATGACATGAGATTTATTTTTAAACCACTTTGTATTCATTCAAAAGCTACAAATTCGTGCTTGATACCACTAGGGTCCAAAAAATATACGGCGTAGTAATTATCTCCGTATTCAGGGTAGTAGGCTGGCTTATCCAAAATCGTGGCCTTTAAACTTAGTAAATAAGTATAGACATTATCAATATCGCTTTTAGTCCCAAGCTCTAAGGCAAAATGATGCAGGCCAATATTATATCTATCAAAAACTGATGTTTCGAATTTTGAACCCACTGCACTAATTCCAATTGATAGATCATCATCGTTTACTGAAAAGTAAAAAAAATCTGACTCTTCAATCTTAACCTTGCCTTCTAAATGATCAATAAACAATGATTTATAGAAATTAAGGCAGTCCTTATAATCTTTTACTGATAAAACTATATGAGGAATAGACTTTATCTTCATATTTTTATTCAAAAAGTTTTTACTCTGACTTAATCCCAAGCTCTTTCAACTGCTTTGCTGAGACTTTTCCTGGGGCTCCTGTCATGGTTTCTAGACCTTTTCCGTTCTTTGGGAAGGCTATGATTTCTCTGATGTTATCTTCACCTTCTAGAACCATAAATAAACGATCAAGTCCCCAGGCAAATCCAGCATGACTTGGAGAACCATATGAGTAAGCTTGCAGCATATGACCAAATTTGGCTTGGACTTCTTCTGTTGTGTAGCCTGCTATTTCAAAAGCCTTGAGTTGAGACCTAGAATCAGTGTTTCTAACTCCTCCACTTAACACTTCGTAGCCGTTGACTCCAACATCGTATTGGCGAGCTACTAAATCAGTCAGTGTATTATTAGCTTGTGCTTGTTCCAAAGCCTCAATTCCACCTTGCCATGAGCTAAATGGATTATGAGTAAAGTCTACTTCTCCAGTTTCTTCATTTTTCTCAAACATTGGGAAACTATCGATCCAGACAAATTGTAATTTGGTATCATCGATTAGATTGAGTTTACTTGCAATATGCATTCTAATAGCATTTTGAGCCTTCCAAACTATTTCTCTTTCGGGGTTGGCTACAAACAAGATCAAATCACCAGTAACCAGTCCAAAATGGGCTTTTAACTCTTCAGATTTTGTCTCACCTAAGAATTTAAACAATGGACTCTTGGCTCCGTCTTCAAAGTACTGGATGTAAGCGATCCCAGGTAAACCGTGATTGCGGCCCAAATCTTGAATGCGATCTAGATCTGATCTAGAAAAATTAGTAACTTGCCCTTTGATTACCAAGGCTTGAATACGACTTTTTGAGTTGTTACAAAGATCAGCAAAGACCTTAAAATCACTGCCTTTAAAAACCTCCTTAGCATCCTGCCAAGCTAGATCAAAGCGAATATCAGGTTTGTCAGAGCCATATTTGTCCATCGCTTCAAAATACCCAATTTTAGGTAAAATGTTTCTGGTATCAGCTAATTTTTTGTCGCTAAATTTAGAAAAGACCTCAGTTATTAGATTTTTTGAAAATTCGTAGATATCCTCTTCATCTGCCCAAGCAATTTCTCCATCGATTTGGTAAAAATCACCAGGGTGGCGATCTGATCTTGGATCTTCATCTCTAAAACAAGGTGCAATTTGAAAATATTTACCGATACCACCGACCATAAGCAGCTGTTTGTACTGTTGTGGAGCTTGAGGAAGGGCGTAAAAATGTCCTGGATTCAATCTGGATGGGACTAAAAAGTCTCTTGCTCCTTCAGGCGTGGAATTTGCTAAAATGGGAGTTTGTACCTCCATAAAACCTTGAGCAGAAAACCAATTTCGCACATTTAAAATAAGATCATGTTTACGCTGTAGTAATTGGTGCAGCTTTTCTCTACGTAGATCTAAATATCTATATTTAAGGCGGATTTCTTCTCCTGCCATATTGTTTCTCTCGCCATGAATATCAAATGGAAGTGGTTTGGCTTCAGAGATTATTTCAAGATCTGAGATTTCAAGCTCAACTTCTCCAGTTGGCAGATCTGGGTTCACAGTTTCAGGGCTTCTGGCTACGACTTTACCAGTGATTTTAAGTACGTATTCATTCCCTACTTTTTCGGCTAATTTAAAAGCTTGGCTGTTTTTACTAGGGTCAGCTACGCATTGCAGCAGACCTTGATCATTTCTAAGATCGATAAAGATAAGACCTCCGTGATCGCGAATATTGTGAGTGAAACCACCAACTGTAAAATCCTGCCCGATGTTTTCCTTTTGAATTGAATTTAATGCTAAATAGACCATACTGATATTTTCCCTATTTTGGCTTTAATGTTGAGGTTATGTCAAAGTTTACTAAACTAACTAACAGAATGTATGCAGACCTAACACACACATAAACTAGACACTTGTCCACAAAACTCGCTAGACAGGTACACTTAGTGCATATGCTTGGTTGCTCAGACAGTTGTGGCCTGCGTTGTATAGTCTATGTATGAATTAGCTTTAATTTAACTACAAAGTTGCCTAATCTTAAACTATAGAATATAGATTAGATAATGATCAGTAAAACCCGTCTCCACAAGCTAATCTGGCAAAAAATAAGTGAACAAAGCCTTGAATACACTCGCCCTGAAGTACAAAGAAACATCTCAGAATTTGGAGTCTATCTTAATTCAGAACTAATCTTCAATCGCCTTGAATGGGTTGTTAACGGAGCAAGTGATATCGACTTTAGCCACTGGCCACAAAGAAGTAAAGGCGACTATGAAAAAGTAAAACTAGTTCATCAAATAGGTGATATTATAGTCTTATTTAAGCCAGCAAATGTAGTGGTTGAAGCTGGTAGTGGACATAAGTTGGATAATTTACAATCTTGGTTAAACAGTGAAGGTAAAAAATTATTAAATATTCAAGGAGCTTCATCAGAATTACATCCGGCGCATCGCTTAGATAAAAACACCCAAGGCCTTGTTATATTTACTACTGAGGATTCATTAAAGTTTGTGCAGGATCAATTCAGAGACCGCACCACTTACAAAGAATATATTGCTAAAGTTGAAAACATTGTAGAAAACACAACTGCATGTGAGCATTTCCAAGCTCGAAGTGAAGCAAATCCATTAAGACAGGAAATGTATTCAACAGACAATAAGGCTTTAAAATTAAGACAATCCAAAACTACTATTTATCCTTTATATACGTGCTTAAAGCTAAATCAATCAATTGTCAGAGTAAGACTGTATTCAGGGCGAATGCATCAAATTAGGTTAGTTTGTGAAAAACTGGGATACCCACTTTCAGATGATAAAATATATAATCAAGATAAAAATATTAGTCTTTTCTCTAAAATTAAAACTCAGCCAGCAATTACCCCACCAATGGATTTAACTGTGGAAGAATTTGAAAAAAAATCAGGCCAGTTTTTTGCTAAAAGTGAATATGGGTTATTAGCTAATCATTTGAAATTTGAAGGAAAAAATGGCGAAAACATTGATCTCGAATACATTCCAATTACCCTTTAATAAGTTGGATTTGAACCCTTCTTTTCTGCTATCTATTTTTCTTTACACTTCGTTTGTAAAAACACTCTAAAATCATCTTCAAGATCTTTTCTAAGAAGTCCAAAATCTACAGTGGCTTTTAAAAAACCAAGGATATTTCCACAATCATAGCCAGGTTTTGGTGGCCTATAAGCATATAGTGGTTTTCCACTTCCAACCATACTGACTAATGCATCAGCTATTCTGATTTCTCCATCCCCAACTGTAGACTTACTCTCCTCTAAGTTTTTAAGGACCTCAGGAGTGAGGACAAAGTACCCAGCGTTAATTAAATTAGACGGAGCTTGAGATACTGGTGGCTTTTCTACAAACCTTGTAACACTTACAACTTCAGGATTATCAGTTTCACTAAATTCCAAAACACCATATTTATCAACATCTTCCATAGCAACGGTGTCAGCACAGATAACAGGTTCTAAAGTGTCTCTGTAGATTTCAATAATCTTGGAAATGGCTTTGTTTTCCCTTGGCATCAAGTAATCAGGGAAGATTACAAGTACACTTTCAGTTGGATCCAAAAAAGGCTTTGCACACAATAAAGCATGCCCATCTCCCATCTGCACAGGCTGGCGAACATAGGCAAATTCAGCTAGATTAGAAATTTTAGCTACTTCTTCTAGTTTCTCATTTTTGCCTTTACGAGCTAGAACGTCTTCTAATTCATAGCTCTTATCAAAATGGTTTTCAATCGAGTTTTTCCCCCTTCCAGTGACAAAGATAATTTGTTCAATTCCAGCTGCTACGGCTTCTTCCACAAGGTATTGAATGATAGGCTTATCCACAATTGGTAACATTTCTTTAGGTTGAGCTTTGGTAGCAGGTAAAAACCTAGTTCCAAAACCGGCTACTACAAATACTGCTTTTTTGATAGACATATATAAATATTTTTAAGACTAGAACTTATTAAATCACCTGTCAAACTTTTCAGGATTGAAAAACTAAAGTATAATATAAAAATGCAGATCCAGACTAGACTACCATCTAAAGGTAAGCTTGACCCAAAAAGTCAGGTCAAAAAGTCTGTACCAATGCCTCAACCAACCACAGTGCAGCCCGTGATTAAACCATTATCAGTGAGTCTGGATAGGTTAAAAGCACTCAAAAAACTAGCTAAACCAACTCAAAAAGCTCCTGAAAAGGTAGTGTTAGAACCACAATTAGAAACAATTGTTCCAGAATTACCAGTTTATAATCCAAAGACAGAACAAGTTAAAGGAATTGAAGAAATTAATGAGGTTGAGGAGGTAGAAAGTGATTTTAGCGAATTTGACCATCCAAAGTCAGCTGAAGATATTAAGGAGAAACAATCATTCTTTAGAAACCCTTTTAATAATGCAAATAAAAATAAAAAACAGGAAAATAAGCCTTGGATAAACAATAAAACAGCTGCCTCTAACCCAAGTGATCTAGAAGCAATGTTTTTTAATGAGGACGACTAAGATTTTGGGTTTGAGCCCTGCTTAGAAATAGGGATTAGGAATAAAAATAATAAAATCAAGACAAACTGAAAAAGAATATAATAGATCTTAAACTGAGTAGAAAACAAGACACCTACTAAACCACTGATACTTGATAGAACAACAAAAAATCCAAGTACATTCCATTTATTCCAGCCAATATCAGTTAGCCTTAGATGCAAATGAGTGCGATCCCCCTCAAAAGGACTTTGCCCTCTCCTTATTCTGAAAATCATTACAACAATAACATCGAAAACAAAGAAAGCAATAAGACTTCCAGCAGTTGCTACCTTGGTGCCACTAAGTAGAGATAATACCCCTATAATATAGCCAATTACAAGAGATCCAGATTCTCCCAAATACATTTTAGCATTAGGTAGATTGTGTGGTAAAAACCCTAATATACCCCCTGCCCAAATCAAAGCCAAAGCAAAAATAAAAGGTTGATTAATATAATTTAAAGAGGCTGTTAAAGCAATTGTGACGAGGCTAATGATTCCAATACTTGAGACTAAGCCATCATGACCATCCAAAAATTTGGTAGCTGCGATACAAAAGCCAATCCAAGCAAATGCTAGAAAACTATGAAACCAAGCAATATTTGGGATAAGATCATTGAAGGGATAAGAAAAAACCTCAACCTTGATTGCCCCATTAAAAATCGTCAAAAGTAAGGCAATAGTAACCGGAATAAACATCACCTTGGAGCTGAATTGAAATTTGTCATCCATTATCCCAGTAATAGCTAAGACCATCACAGCTAAGTAAATATAAATCAGCCTAAAAGGTTCCAGATTCTGTCCTAATATATTAGCTACAAGTGGCGTGTCTAAATCGATAAAAGGAAATAACTGTTTTCGAAATAACCACAAAATTCCACCAAAAAACAAAGATGTCCAAATAAAACTCTGGCCCCCAAGTAAGGCAATTGGCTCGCGCTGTTTTTTCCTATGACTTGCAAGTAGAGGGTTATCTGTAATATCAGTTTTGTGAGCTAATTTGTAGACATACTTACCTGCTAGATATGATATGAAAAGGTTTAAAGCTGTAAGAGTTAAGGTTAAAATCAGGACTTGAGGGTTGAAAATAAACTCTTTCATAGTTGACGAATTATATCGCAAGAATTAGCTAATGAAAATAAACATGTCAAAGCAAAAAGCAATAAATAGAATTGTAATCGGTGACGTTGGAAGCGGTAAAACCATTGTTGCTTTTGTTTTAGCCTTAGCATATCTCAAAAGTTTAGAAAATGGAATAGTCTCCATGATTGCCCCAACTGAAGTCTTGGCTTACCAGCACTACAAAAACTTCCTTAAGCTATATAAAGACCTCGATCACAGCTTCAGATTAGACTGCAATTATTTATCAGGCGAAAAAGCTGAATTTAACGGACAAGTTATCAAAAAAAAGGACATATTAACTAAAATTCAGTCATCTAATAGGCAATTTTGGTTTGGCACTCATGCTCTACTTTTCCAGCCAGAGTTAAAACCCGATATGGTTTTAGTGGATGAGCAGCATAGATTTGGAGTTCAGCAAAGACTTAAGCTTAATGATCAATACAGAAAGTATCATGAGCAAAGCCTCACACCTCATTTTATATCCTTTAGTGCTACTCCGATCCCAAGAACCTTGGCTTTAACTTTTTATTCAGATCTGACTCCAAACTTTATTGAGAAAGTGTCCACTAGAAAAGAAATTGAGACTAAACTAATCAGCTTTGAAGACTTAGGCAGTTTAAACCTTCAAATAAATCAAGTACTGGAATCAGGTCGCAAAATCTATGTAGTCTGTGCTAAAAGGGAGGATAAAGAAGAAATTGAGGATGATTTATGGAGCGTAGTGAAGGCCAAAAAATACTTTCAATCCAAATTAACAGGTAATACCAAATTTTACGTTGTCCATGGTAAAGATAAGCAAAAAAAAGATATCCTTCAAGATTTCAAAGAGCATGTTGGACCTGCTGTAATGATTGCTACTTCTGTGATTGAAGTCGGGGTGGATGTTTCTGAAGCTACGGTGATGATTGTTTTGAATGCTGAAAGATTTGGATTAGCAGCTTTACACCAAATAAGGGGTAGAATTGGCAGAAATAGTTATGGGGATAATAGATGCTTTTTAGTTACTACAACAGAGAATCTTAGTAACCGTAGATTAAACCTGATCGCAAGTCTTCACGATGGGTTTCAAATTGCTGAACAAGATCTGAAACTAAGAGGATCAGGTGATTTACTTGGAGTTCAACAAAGTGGGTACACCAATGAAATATCAGAACTAATGGAGCTAGATAAAACCGATCTTTCTAAACTAAAAGACTTAGCTGGTAGCCTTGATTATAAAAAACTAAATAAAACTTTACCACGCCTTGAAAAATACATCAAAAATGAGATTCAAAAAATCTGGAAAGAGTAAGCCCCAAAGCCAAAGTGTAGCTTGACAATTCTGAGATTTATGCTATCATTTATTATATATCAAGCTTAAGCACAATGGTATACAACACAGTACCAACAATTAACTAAGTCCATTTGGGCTTTTTTGTCGTTTATATATAATATTTTATGCCTTACGTAGCAATTCCAAGTAACCTAAAAAAAGTAGATTCAGTCAGCCTTCAACTAATGTCTCCTGACGAGATGTTAGATATGAGCTATGGGGAGGTATTAACTGCCGAAACCATCAACTACAGAACAGGAGCTCCACAAATGAATGGGCTATTTTGCCAAGCCATTTTTGGTCCTGTAAAAGACTGGGAGTGTGGATGTGGTAAATACAAAAGGTATAGATATGCTGGTGTAATCTGTGATAAATGCGGTGTAGAAGTCACTCGTAGCGCAGTACGTAGAGAAAGAATGGGTCATATTACCCTAGCAGCACCTGCTTGTCATCCTTGGTTTTTACGTGTTATTCCATCTAGAATTGCCCTACTTTTAGACATGAAATCTACTGATCTTAGCCGCGTAGCTTACTTTTCAGCATACGTAATCACTAAGATTGATGAGAAAATGAGAGAAGAGTATCTTTCTAAGATCGACAAAGAAGCTGAAGCCAGAATCAAGCTAACTAAAGCCAATTTTGATGAAAAATTCCAAGAGTTATCTAGGCAATACCAGGTCGATAAATCAGCCTCAGAAGCAGCAAAAGAAGATTTGAAAGCAAAATACGACACTGATAAGGAAATCCTAAAGACACAACAAATCGAACTAATAGCTCGTATTGAAACTATTTCTGAAGTAGCCAAAAAAGAATTAGACTCACTCAAAATCAAAGATGTAATTACAGAAATCATCTACCAAGAACTATCTCAAAAATTTGGACCGGTATTTGTTGCTGAAATTGGAGCAGAAGCCATCGAAAGCCTATTAAAACAAGTTAATCTGGAAAATTCCTACAAGACTCTAAAAGAAGATTTAGAGAAAACCAAAGGCCAAGCCAAAAAGAAAATAGCTAAAAGACTAAAGCTAGTTAAGCATTTTATCAACAACAATACTCGCCCAGAATGGATGGTCCTGAAAAGAATCATGGTCTTGCCACCTGATCTTAGACCTATGTTACAATTAGATGGTGGTAGATTTGCTGCCTCTGATCTTAATGAGTTATACAGAAGACTTATCAACAGAAACAATCGTTTACGTAAATTGATCCAGATTGGAGCTCCTGAAGTAATCCTTCGTAATGAAAAACGTATGCTTCAAGAGGCAGTGGAAGCTTTAATTGATAATTCAGCTAGAAATGGTCGCCAAGTCATGGCTTCAAATGGAATCAAGAGACCATTAAAATCACTAACTGATATTTTGAAAGGTAAAACTGGTCGTTTTAGACAAAATCTACTTGGAAAACGTGTAGATTACTCTGGCCGTTCTGTTGTAATTATTGGACCAAGCCTTAAATTAGACCAATGTGGACTACCAAAAGAAATGGCTTTGGAGTTATTCAAACCTTTTTTGATCGGTAGAATCATTTCTAAATCTGAATCAGGAGTCATCGGTGAAGAGCATCAATGTTTTAATGTTCACTCTGCTCGCAGACTTATTGAAAGTAAGATACCTTTAGTTTATGATGTTTTAGATGAGGTTATTCAAGACAAATACGTTCTATTAAATCGTGCACCTACACTTCATAGATTGTCATTTTTAGCTTTTAGGCCTATCCTTATCGAAGGTAAAGCCATAAGATTGCATCCATTAGTTTGTTCAGCCTTTAATGCTGATTTTGATGGAGATCAAATGGCTGTGCATCTTCCTATTACTATAAAAGGACAGGAGGAAGCTAGGGATTTGATGTTATCTACCAAAAATCTACTTAAACCTGCTAGTGGAGAATTAATCATGAGTGGAGGTACTTTAGATATAGTCTTAGGTAGTTTCTATCTAACCATGATGAATAAAGATACCAAAGAAAGCAAAGAATTAAAAGCCTACTCATCAATGAATGAAGCTTACTATGCCTATTTCCATGGACATATCGGCTTGCAAGACAGGATCAAAGTGGATATCCTAAAAGCTGAGACAAACGAAGTCATGGAAACTACTATAGGTAGAATTATCTTTAATAGCTGTTTCCCAAGTAACTTCAGATTCATTAATGAAACGATGAACAAAAAAACTTATTTGAAATTCTTAAATGAGCTTTACTTTGAGATTGGTCCAGAAAAAATGCCAAATGTATTGGACACTATTAAAGAATTAGCTTACAAATACGCAACTCAATCTGGTATCTCCTTATCCAGTCAAGACTTTAATATCCCACAAAGTAAATATCCTTTACTTGATGATTCTAGAGAAAAAGTAACCAAGATTCAAGACTCTTTTGATATTGGAATTTTAACCACAACAGAAAGACACAGACAAATCGTTTCAGTATGGAGAGAAACCTCAGAAAAGATCGCAATCTTAGCTGGAGAATCACTTGGTGAAGACAGTAATGTGGCCTTGATGATCAACTCAGGGGCAAAAGGAAGTATTTCCCAGCTTAACCTGATGGTTGGAATTAGAGGTTTATCAGTTACAGCTGGAGGTCACATCATCGAGCTTCCTGCAACTCACGGTTACTTAGAAGGTTTAACAGGTCTAGAATACTTTATCCAAATGAAAGGACAGCGTAAAGGTCAGGCCGATCTTTCCCTAAAAACAGCTGATGCTGGATACCTAACAAGACGTCTTGTAGATGTTGCTCAGAACCTTATTATCATGAGCGAGGATTGTGGAACTACAGAAGGAATCCTACTTGAGTCTAACGAAACTGGAATGGGTGCCAAGCTATGGGATATTCCAAATGGTAGAGCTTACGGAAGATACTTACTTAAAGATGTAGTTGTAAATGGAAATGTAGTTGCAAAGGGTGGAGAACTTCTAAACAGAGAATTAGTCAGACTCCTTGCTGACTTTGATGTAAAGCAAGTCTGGGTTAGATCAGCAACTAAATGCGCATTAAATAGAGGTATCTGTCAAAAATGTTACGGTATTGACTTTAGCTCTCACCATCCAGTGGCTATGGGTGTACCAGTTGGTATTATCGGAGCGCAAAGTTTGGGAGAAAACAGTACTCAACTTACAATGAACCAAGGAAAACATACTGGAGGTGTCATCTTAAAAGCTGATATTACCCAAGGTTTATCCCGTGTAGAAGAAGTTTTTGAAGGTCGTATTCCTAAATACATTGCCCCAATTTCTTATATTGATGGTGTTGTTGAAGAAACTTCTGGAAATCTTGAAACTGGATTCAGACTCAAAATTGCAAGTCATAAAACAGTTTACTCTCTACCTTTCAACGCCGAAAAAGATGCTCTATTACTAGAATCAGGCTCAAATGTATCAGCTAGTGACAATCTATTTATCAAAGATAATGGAGAACTTATAAAATCTGGTATCAACGGAGTCATCGAAGCTGAATCAGATCAAATCGTTATCAGACAATCCGAACCTGAAACACTAGAAGTAGAATCACCTGCAGGATTGTATTTGATCGTTGAAAAAGGTCAGACCGTAAAGACAGGTCAACAACTTAGTGAAGGCCCAGTCAATCTTCAAGAATTACTTGATCTAGCTGGTCTTGATGCTGTACAAGAATACATCGTAAATGAGCTTAGAGGAATCTATGTAGCAAATGGTATCACAGTTAATGAAAAACACATCGAAGTGATAATACGCCAAATGTGTAACAGAGTTCAAATTATCGACTCAGGAGACACTGAATACGTTCCAGGAGATTTAGTAAAACTTCCTGTAATTGTTGAGGTAAACAATACTGTCAAAGCAGCAGGAGGCCGCGTTGCTACCTTCAAGAGAGTAATTACTGGTATCTCTAAGTCTTCACTTTCTACAGACTCATTCCTTTCAGCAGCCTCATTCCAAGAGACTTCAAAGGTACTTGTCGAAGCAGTTGTAAGTGGAAGAAAAGACTACTTACTTGGTCTTAAAGAAAACGTAATTCTAGGACAATTGATCCCTGCTGGAACTGGATTTAGTGAAAGCAGAGTACAAATGGCATCCAATTATGTTGAAGATGATCTAGATGAAGGAGATGTATAAACTAATCTAAAAACTCAAGCAATCAATTACCCAGTCATCCGCTGGGTTTTTGTTTTATAGTGGATCCTTATTTAGCCGAGATACTTGCAGGCATTACTCACAAATCCCGGCATATAGGGAAAAAATGGAGCTACAATTACCCCTTGTCAGCTTCAGTAAGCTAAGATAAGCTAAAAGATAATTACTTAATTATCTCAAGTATGTATTTACGCAAAAAAAGGGTTGTCCAAAGTGCTACTCTAACCATG
>JBBSJV010000029.1:0-15081 GCA_038256935.1 Patescibacteria group bacterium | reverse complement strand
CTGCTGATGGTAGTTTTAGTCATTGGAAATACAAGGTTAAATTGCATAGGCATTTAAGAGAGGATAGGAAAAGGAGGCTTATTGATGAGTTGCTTGGAGGGGGTAAATGATGTAAAAAAATCCATTTTTTCCCTATATGCCAGCAATTCTGATAAACCTAGTTTTATAAAACTTTAAAATGCCTTTTAAACTTAATTCGTATTTTCCAGTAAGAAACACCTTTGTTATCAAATACCCAGATAATACGAAGAAAATATTAACAGCTGCAAGCCCATCAAACCATGTCAGCCATTGAATCGAGTCTGGTAAAATATCAGTTCTAGCTAAGGTAAAGTGAAAGCTAAGGACACAAAGGGCAGCTAACCCTCTGATTACAAGTAATTCGTCTAAAACAAAATAGTTATTCCAGATTTTTTTGAATAAATCCATGGTATCAAAGTATTAAAACATTTTTTTCTTTTCTTCAGGCTCGATTAGTTTGATCATGATCTCAGTATTTGCTAGATCGAAGTTTTGCCTGAGTAAGTTTTCCAAAAATCTCACAAATGACCAATGTACGGTGCGTTTGTCTTTTACAAGCAAATGAAAAGTTGGTGGCTCAGTTCGCACTTGAATCAAATCATATAGAATAGCTTTTTTCTTGGTACGTAGCTTTTGAGGTGGTTTCTTTTTGACTATGAAATTAAACAGTTTTCGCAGTTGTTCTCTTGGTATTTGAGCAGATCTTGTAATCAAAGCTAGATCAATGGTGTGCCAGATTTTAGTGAGATCAGCATCTTCTTCTACATCCCCTTGGCGATCGAAATAGCCATTTATATCGTCAAAGTCATTCAGGATTTGTTTGTTTGGTAGTACTGTAAGCAGTAGTTTTTTACCCAAAAATCCCCAGCTACAACCTACGATTTTGCGAGCATCCATAAAATCACGAAGCTCAACTACGTCACTAGTTGTGTCTGTAAAGTAATAAGCTTTGGTTTTTTCTATTTTCCATTTCCTGCAGACCTTAGCAACTTTTTCTTCTTTAGAAAGAGACTCATTAATATCGAGGATTAAATCAAATTTTTTGGCGTTGCTTCCAAGTAAATCTTTAATTATCTCTTTGTAACTACTTGTAACTATAGCCAACTTACTATCAGGAATCTGCAAAATATTATCTAAAAATTTATCAAATATCTTACCTTCTTTTTTGATATGTTTGACTAAAACATCATGCCATTTTTGATATGAATCTTTTATTTTTTTCTCATCAACGTTATCTTTGAGACTGTGTTGAGTGTTGGAAAAATAGTTTATTAGCCACTTTTTGGCATCCATCTCACTTAGACTATGCTGCTCCATCACTGATTTAATAACTGCCTTTTCAGTATCACCGATAACTCCATCAAAATCAAAGATTAAATGCTTGGTTTCTTTACTTTCAAAGTTTCCAGCTTCTATTGCTGAGATCCAAAGATATCTATCCACTTTGAGGAATTTAAATCTAGATTCCAGTTGCCTGATGTAATCTTTGCGATCAGGAATAGGCACCAGATCAGCTTTGTTGATGATTACCACGAGTCCTTTTTTGGCTTCTTTGGCAATACCTGCAATGACTTGATCTTGATGTGAGATAGTCAAAGACCCATCGATTACAAGACAGACTATATCGGCTTCATGGACGGATTGAATGGTGCGATAAGTTCCAAAATTTTCAGGACCAAAAGTTCTCTGCCCTGCTTTTCTAATACCAACTGAATCAAGCAAAATATAAGGTTTTTTGTAAGTAAAACTAAACTTTTTAAAGACACCTTCTTCGATCTCTATTTCATAGTTTTCAGTCACTTCTCGCTCCACCATGGTATCATTGACACTCATTGTAGTGCCTGCAATGTCAGTTACGATCTGGATTTGCTTACCAACCATGGCATTAAACATGGAGCTTTTTCCTACATTTGGCTTACCTAAGAAAATTATCTTTGGTGTCTTGTAGTCTTTTCCTTGATTGATAGCAAGCAATTCATTGGGATCTGTGTCAGGTAAGTATTTTTCACTAGCAATATTTAATTCTCTAGCAGCAATCACGTTTTCCTCGTTATCATCTAGATAAAAACACTGCTCAGCTTCTAGTTCATAGGTATTCATTAGTTCCTTGTAAATATCAGGATGGGGCTTTGAAACACCCACTTGCTCGCTAGTCACTCCACCATCAAAAATACTACCTATTTCAGTCTCCATTAGTTTTTCAATGGTATTAGAACTGCAATTTGAAAGATAATAAATCTGTTTTCCTGAGTGTTTTTGTGCAACTAAAAACCTTGCAACTGTTGGATTAATATTAAATTCTTTATCAATTAACACTCCATAAAGATCACAAACAATGCTAGTAATGCCTTTGATGACTAACTCTTCAGATTCATCCCCTACTGCTTCAAATAACTGTTCTTCATTTCTGACAATATAAAAAGACCCATCATCATTTTGCCTAACTTCTTTGGCTTTAGAGCGTTTAACTTTTTCTTTTCTAAAAATCTCATATTCATTTTCAAAATTTTGCTCAAACCCCATTTTAGTCAGTTGCTCGATGACATTATCCATCAAATCATTTAGCCCATATCCTGTATTACAGCTAAAGTTTACAAAACCGTTACCACCAAGTTGAGCGTAGTCTTGGATCTTACGATCTTGGTTTGGGTCATCTACCTTGTTTATAGCTACGATAAATGGTTTACCTGTTTTCCAGACTTTTTCAATAATGGTTTGAGATATTGTCTCAGGGTGTTGCCTGCGATCAATTACCCAAACTAGCATATCAGCTTCAAGTATTGCCGACCAACTTTTGATTTGAACTTCCTTTTGAATAAGGTCTTCAGGCGAAGGAACGAGGCCACCGGTATCGACAAATTTGATTTCCATACCTTCAAAAAAATCTTGTCCATAGTTAATATCACGGGTGGTATGGGCTTCTTTGGCTACTATGGCTTTTTTGGAGCCTGTAAAACGGTTTAATAGAGTACTCTTACCTGAATTAGGAAGTCCGATTAAGGCTACTACTGGAATATCTTTGATCACTCTTTAGTTAAACTTGCAAATCAGGTAACTGTCAAACCTATAAATACTTTTGATTTCAAATCTATTCTAAAAAAATGATTAATTTTAACTGCGCCTACAATTAGTACAAGCACTGTCACCAAAGACTCTGTTTTAGCAAATAAACAAGTTTAAAATAGTTATTGTTAGCCTAGATATGGTAAAATTGATCAGTAGCAAGGCATTGACTAAAGTTAAGTTTTTCATCAGTTTATCCTCAATAAAATAAATACAACCAAAAAATATGAAATTTATAGATGAATTAGGGTTACAACTTGGAGGTCTACTTCGCTGGATACTCAAGATCGATACTGATCAAGGAAAGCTAAAGTATTTTCCAGATCCAATTATTTGGTTCAGTACCTTCATTAGTCTCAGCGCCTTATTACAGGCAATTGTAGATTATACTTTAGAGGCTATGAGTATGGCTGGATTGATCTTTTCTATCCCATTTAGATTTGAGTTTTTGTGCCTTACTTTTATCTCAGCTGTACTTGGCTATTTTACCTTAGAAGGTTTGAAACGAAGAGAGCTTGATGTCACTAGAAACTCAGTTATACTTAGTTTTATGGTGGAGTGGAGTTTGGTTTTAGGTGATTTTTATTTCATTTTTAATTATCCAGATCTTTCCCCTCAAGTCATTGCTATGAGAATTCCATTTATGATACTGACCGGAATCAACATAATAATTTTGACCTTTATTGCTATGAGAGCTCGTATCTTTGGTTTTGGATCAGATCACCCTTATGAAATGAATTGACAAAATCTGATGTATGTATAAAAATTTGTGATGTAACTATTGTCTATGTCCAGTACCCACAAATTAATCAGAACTCAATTGATGTTAGATCCAGAAGTTTTGGAAATCCTCAAGCCCGAGATAGAAACTGAAGGAATAAGCTTGGCTCAGTTTGTGCGTAATTTAATGGCTGAAAAAGCAAATTTAGCTAAAAGAAAGAGAGAAAAGCGCAACAAAAAAATCTTATCAGTTGCAGGTATCCTAGATAGCTCACAACTATATCCACAGGGGTATGATCATAAAGATATCTATCTAAAAAATTAATATGATACTTTTGAATACTGATTTTGTCATAGCTTATTTTGATGTAAAACATACTTACCACAATAGAGCTATCAAGCTAATCAGAAACAATACTGAAAGTGATTTTGCTATTTCAAATCTTGTTAAACAAGAGCTGGCTACAGTTAGTTGTCTTAGATTTGGTTATACAGAAGCCAAGAAAACTATTAAATCAGTTGATTTTTTTGATCCAAAAAATATTTTTATAAGAGGAGACGATACCAAAAGGGTCTGGGATCTGTATTTTAAGCAAAGCACAAGAATGAGTTTTATTGATGCTTCAAATATTTATCTATCTAAAAAGCTGAATCTTAAAATTGCCAGTTTTGATAAAGTTTATCCTAATTCGATTTTAGTAAGTTAATATTATATGAAAAATAAATTTGAATTTAAGGAGGCTTTGCATCATGACTTTAAGCCAGTTCGCAAGCTAAAGGTAGTCTGGAACGGGTTTTGGTATGTCATGCGATATGATTTTAGTGTGACTTATAAGGTAATTGTATCCTTATTATTACTTCTGATTTCGCTGTATATGAGACAGTATACCAATTTTTTGCTGCTTCTAATTGCTTCTGGAAATATGCTAAGTATGGAAATAATGAATTCTTGTATTGAACTGCTATGTGACTTTCACAAGACTGGTTACGATGAGCGGATAAAAGTCATAAAAGACGTTTCAGCAGTTGCTGCTGGCATCTCAATTGTAGTCTGGCTATGTGTAATTGGTTATGATTTAGCGACAATGATCAGGGTCTTTTGGTAGTTGCTTTATCAAAAATTAATCTTCGAGCTTTCCAAGCTTTCCTGCTTGATAGTCCCTAACAGCATCGTAAATTTCTTCTTCAGTATTCATTACAAAAGGTCCGTAGCTTGCAATCGGTTCTTTGATCGGCTCTCCAGCTAGGATTATAAATTGAGCAGACTCCCCTGATTTTACAGTTACTTCTAGTTTGTCGTTTGGATCTAAGACTGCAATTTGGGCTTCATTTATTTCACTTCCATCGACTATTATATTGCCTGAAATTACATACAAATAATTATTCCAGTCTTTATTTAACTGGTGAGTGAATTGATCACCTGATGTGAGGTTAATATAAAAATAACTAAGCGGGGTATAGATCTGGGTTTTAGCGACCTCACCTTCATAAACTCCTGCAATTACCTGCAACTGTGATGCATTACCAAATTTTATCATTGGCATTTCAGATGCTGTTAGGGTCTGGTACTTTGGTTTACTAAGCTTGTCTTTAGCTGGTAGATTGACCCAAAGCTGAAGGCCGTGTAGAGTACCTCCTTTTTCTTGAAATTTGAGTGATGGGAACTCGCTATGGATTATTCCGTGTGCTGCTGTCATCCACTGCACTTCTAGTGGCTTGATCACCCCTTGATTACCTTCACTGTCTTTATGTTCTAATTCCCCCTCCAGCATCAGGGTTACGGTTTCAAAACCTCTGTGAGGGTGTGGACTAACCCCAGCTTTTTCTCCAGCTTCAACCTGCATTGGTCCCATATGATCCAGCATCAGAAATGGATCTAAATGTGATAGTTGCTGCGATGGGAAAGCTCTGCGGATTTGAAAACCCCCTTCTTTAGTTTTGTACGTATCAAAAGTAAGCATAATAAGTATATTTTATTATATAAAATGTTCTAAATAATATCAGACCGGACTCGATATTGATTCTTATCCGATTTTAATATTATTAACTATATAATAAATACCTAGTATACTTTTGATATTTAGTCAAGTAGGCTTTATTCTAGATTCAAGTTGTTTGGTAATAAAACTCTGTCTAAGATAAACAAAGTTCCATTTGATGAATCTTCTCCTGATAATATAACCGTTGCTGGATCGCTTTGAGCTGCTTCATTTATGCTAATGATACTACCATTTCTACTAACAGTTAAGGTTTGACCATTGACTGTTTGCAACTGCAAGCCATCGCTTAAGTCATCAATAGATAGCTCTCTTGCAACTACATGAAGATTTAACACAGATCTAAGACTATTGGCATTAGCGGGCTCCAAAAGGCTATCTAGTGTTGATTGAGGTAGATCTAGAAAAGCTTGGTTGGAGGGTGTAAATACAGTAAAGGGACCATCTCCTTCAAGAGTTTGTACAAGGTTCGCTGCTTCTGTGGCGTCTATAAATGTACTTAAGCTATTATTAACACGAGCTGTTTCGATAATGTTTAATTCTGTGTCACCGTTTTGTCTTACATTATCACCCTCCTGATTATTTACATCATCAATAGCGGATTCTTCCTACTGAGATATTGAACTTTGGTTATTGTTTTCCAGCTGATCAGTAGTTTGATCTGCTAAATAAGAGCCAAGTGCAAATAATGCTAGAATTACTAAGATTGCAATTATTATTAAGGTTATAGCGGTGTTTCTTTTTGAGTTGTTGTCTTCATTCATAATATATATTTAGTTTTAAAACCAAATAAAATTACAACAAAACCAAGAACCTCTGTCAACGATACCCCTCTAGTGTATAGTAATAACTGTTATTCCTTTAAATGAGCTAACAATAAGAGTGATATATATTTAACAGTGAGTAGAAATAATGGCTTAAATCAAGACTTAATCAAAGAGTTTTACCCTCCAAAAGTAAACACATTTAGCTGCGTGTTTTCAGGTACAGTAAAGGTCAATAATTGATTAGTTTCATAAGCCTGTAAAGAAACAACATTATACATTTTATCCTCATTTATCTCCATTATACCATCAACTACATCACTACCTGCCAGCTCGTTTGGTATTAGCTCTCCATTTAATCTAACCTCTACTTTACTACTACCACCATTTGCTGGAGGAGTTGCTACAAGATATACATTTTTGGATCTAAATTTGATATTTAGTTTACAAGTATCTGATTTACAAACACTATTTTCACTTGTCACTTCCCACCTCCCTCCAAAACTCCAAAAGTTTTCACTTGGATCTTCTACTAACACATAATCTTCGGTTGCAAAACCTTTAAGACCTTCAGGATTAGCAAAAAAATCTCTACCTCTTTGGAAAAGATAAGTTTCTTGAGTTTGCCCAGGAATGAATGTACCACGTTGTTCTATTTTCGTACTTTCAGCATTTAAATCAACGTCCTCCCCAGCTTCTTCAAGTAATAATCTAATAGCTTGCTCAGTCTCATCGTATTTTCCTTCACCAAAATGAGTATAGGCAATGTTGCCTTCAGCGTCTATTAAATACTTTGCAGGCCAGAATTGATTCTCAAAGTTATCCCAAGTAGTGTAATCATTATCAAGACCGATGGGAAACTCAAATTTGTAGTCTTTATCGTTAGCCCTAATTACGTTTTCAATATTTTTTTCAAAGGCAAATTCAGGAGTATGTAAAGCAATAGTTGTATAACCTTGGTCTTTGTATTTATCATGCCAATCATTTAGGTAAGGGCTTGCACGTAGACAGTTAATACATGAGTATGTCCAAAAATCAATCAGTACAACTTTCCCTTTAAGATCCTCAAGGGTTTCACCATCAGAATTAATCCAATCGCTAATGCCTTCAATTTCTGGAGCTGGTTTCCTATCATCAAATAGAATACCCCCTGATCTATTAACTTGTGTCCCTGTAGCATTGCGAAGCAATCCTTGTTCTAAATCGCCTACAAGAGGAATTTGGCCAAACTGGCGCTGAATTGTTTTATCAAATCCGGTGATGATTGCAATACCTACTATTATAAAGAGAATGGCGATAATTTTTTTGAAAATTCCATCAGGATTTACAGCCCAGCCAAGTTTGCGGGTAAATCTTTGCCCAAACAAACTAACTAGAAGCATGATCATACTAAGGCCAATAATATAGGCTACCATATTCAAGATCGCGGTTGTAAAATCCTCTCTGATAACAGTTGTAAGTAAGAAAACAAAGGTAGGACTACAAGACGAGAATACAGGACCAAGAGCAGCACCTGTCAGAATTGCTCCTAAAACCCCTTCTTTTTCACTAGCTTTAGTTAATAAACCATCGCTTGCTTGACTAAGACCCAGGCGGACTTGGATTTTTGTCCAAATATCGGGAAATAGTGAAATAAGCCCTAAAAATATAATAATAATTCCTGAGATATAACTAATCACCACAGGGTCGATATTTACAAAACTAGAGGAGACTTTGAGTATTAGGGTTACAATAAATAAAGAAAGAGCTAATGAGGCCGTGATTATATAAGGTTTGTAGCGATTGTGATTAGCACTGGAACCTCCAATAATAATAGGCAGAAGCATGAATGAACATGGTGCTAGGACGGTTAAAATCCCAGCTAAAAAAGATAAAAATAAAAGTGACATATAATAAAAATGATTGTAATTAAAAACAATTCTAAACTTAGAGGATCAGCATCTTTGAAAATGCAATATCGAAATTGATTCGTCTAAGCTTAGAGCTATTTATAATAAAAATTTAGTAAAGAAAATCCCGGCACGAAGACCGGGACCAGCTTATTTTTTTTGTTAAGTTTGTTTCTAATAATCTGATTTTTATTAGGCTTAGATGAAATGACTTTCAACTGTCTGAGCTTTATAATTTATTTTAATACATTAAAAGAGCGAGTTTTGAAAGTTAGATCAGTTAAGCCTAGTAAATATCAGTGGATACTTAGTTTGACATTGGCATCAAAACTGTATCGATGACATGAGCTACACCATTGCTTTGGAAAACATTAGATGTAGTAATAGTTGCAACGTTAGAAGAATTGCTTCCAATTACTTGAACTGTGTTTCCGTTTTTGCGAATAGTTAATTCTTCTCCATTAACTGTCTCAAGTTTTTGCCCATCAAATAGTTGTTCTACAGAATAACTTCCAGCAACTACATGGTAGGTAAGAATAGATCTTAGCATTTCTTTGTTTTCAGGTTTTACTAAATTTTGTACAGTTCCGGCTGGTAATTTAGCAAAAGCAGCATTATCTGGTCCAAAGACTGTAAATGGTCCTGGTCCATTAAGAGTTTCTACTAAATCAGCAGCAGTTACAGCAGCAACAAGAGTTTTAAGATTTGGCGCATTTACTACGTTTTCAACGATAGTTTGGTTTCTAAGCATGGCTTCACCTCCGACTTCTGTTGAATCAGCTGGTGGCATCATTACGGTATCGATAACATGAGCTACACCATTTTTTTGAGTAATATCAGGAGTAGTTATTCTAGCGCCATTTATAGTTGTAACACCGTTTTGTTTGTAGACTACTAAATCAGCTCCTTGAAGAGTTGTAAGTCTTTGTCCATCACTAAGATCATTTACATTGAAATTTCCTTCTACTACATGGTAGGTAAGGATATTTGCAAGCATATCTTTGTTTTCTGGTTGTAAAAGAGTATCTACTGTTCCAGCTGGCAATTTTTCAAAGGCAGCATTATCTGGACCAAATACTGTTAAAGGACCATCAGCTTTAAGTGCGTCTACTAAATCAGCAGCTACTACGGCTTTTACTAGAGTAGTTAGATTTGAAGCATTTGAGACATTTTCTACAATGTCACGGCTGGCAAGCATAGCAGCGCCACCAACCATGATTCCTTCTTCTGAAGTCATAGAAGATCGTGAGCTCATCATAGCAGTTTCATCGTTGTTATTCATATTAGAAAAGGCAAAAGCTGCGATTCCTGCAATGACTACTACTACGATCACTGAAGTGACAATTAGCATTGTTTTGTTGGAGTTGTTTTGTTCGTTCATAAATATTGTTTAATTTGTACTGACTTCATCAAAAGTTTATTTTATTTTTTTGTCAACTATACCCCCCTACCGTATCCTATAATTCACTTTAGTTGATAATATCAATAACAATAAGAAGCCTTGATTAAGAGAGTTTAGAGGCTTTTTGTCACATTTCATTTGCGTAAAGCAAAAAAATAATATATGAAAAACAATATGAAGCCACAGAAAATAAATTTAACGAAAGAGCAGAGACAGGAATTACTTTTGAGTATGAAAAAAATCATCGGGCAGATGAATGCAATCAGCACTGTAATTGAGGCCAATCAAGTCACTGATAACACTTTTAATCAGATACTTGCAGTAAAAGGTGGAGCAACAAGGATTTGTAAGGAAATCATCTCCAAAGGAGTCCTACCAAATCTCAAAAACTATTCTGACAAGCAAATTGATCAAGCATTAAATGTAATTTTTAGATTGGAATCCTAGGTAAATCTATATGATACCAAAATAATCAACTTTACTTTAGGATATCTTCAATTTTAATTTGAATATTTCTTGGATCATTTTTAGAATTAGTACGAGTTCAAGCCTTTATTCTCTCACCCAATTCAAAAGATCTGAGACCATATCTAAGTATCTTTGAGGCAGGTTTACAAATTGTAGATTGTTTTCTGCTGTAGTTGCTAGTTTTAAACGTAATTCTTTGGTAATTTCTCTGGCATCACTACTTTCCATAGCAATTTTATGCTGCTCTTTTTCTGGTTTTTGCAGCCATAGAAACTCTTCTTTTTCTCCTAATCTTGAACCGTAGACAAACTTTTGTAGCTCTTGAGTATTGCTAGTCTCATGCAAAGCTGAAATAAGACGTAAGGTTTCATCAAGCAGCACCCATTTGATACTTTGGCCAATATGTCTGTGTTCAGGCTTATTAAAATACATGGTAAAGCCTATCAAACAAGGAAGTCCTAATTTGGCAAAAGCAGTTCGCTCACCTTGGACCTGCAAAAACTCGCTAACAGATTGTTGCTCAACGTATAGTTTTTTGACAGAGGAGACTTCAGAACTAAACAGAATTTTGAGGTATTCCTTGCCTAAATACTTTTCCAGCGAAGTATGCTCTTTGAGGATTGAGTCGGCTAAATCCCTAGTTTTAAGAAACAAAATCGCACTTTGACGAGGCTGAAAAATATTAGAAATGTCCTGGCCTACTAGTTGTTCTAGATTAGGCACGCCTCGAAATCTTAGCGGGACTTTTTTGACGAAGTAGTGTTGATTTTCTTTGGTTAAAATATCTGGCTCATTAATTAGTTTTACAGTCAGATAAAACCACTGACTAAAAAAAGCTACTCGATTGTCAGCACCAGCGTATTTAGCTAGAGAAAAAGGCAGCAAATCAGTCTCGTTTAGGAGCAGATTACGCAACGGAGTAAATAAATCATACAGCCCCTTTGCGTACTCGTCTTGAGTAAGTAGCTGATTGACCTGTTCTAGGTATTCATTGGTAAGATCGCGATCAAACTGCATAGGTTATTAAGGGCATATAACACTAAAAACCGAGAATGGTCAAGACCTAGATTTTGCAAAACTAAAAATTCCAGCTAGCCTTAGTGTGTATGTCACTTGAGAAAATTTTTAATCCTGGCTCAATTGCTGTAATTGGCGTTTCAACTAGGCAAAAAGGAGTGGGTTTTGATGTATTTACAAACCTAACTACTCAAGGCTATAGGGGCTTAGTTTATGCAATCAATCCTAAGGTAGGTGAAACTGGAAAAGATAACTTTTACCCCACCCTTTCAGCTTTACCACACGTTCCTGAGCTGGTAATTATAGCCCTACCTTCACCGCTTGTAGTCAAGGCTTTAATTGAAGCTGGAGAAAACGGAGTCAACTCAGTAATTATAATTTCGGCAGGTTTTAGAGAAATTGGGCCCGTGGGAGAAAAGCTTGAGTCACAGATTAAAGAAATAGTTACCCAGTACAAACTTAATTTGGTGGGAGTAAATTGTCTTGGGGCAATGAACATAAAGACGGGAATGAATGCTAGTTTTGCCTCTAGAATGCCAGAGTTTGGCAATATCTCCTTTATTTCTCAAAGTGGGGCGCTGTGTACTGCTGTGATTGATTTTGCCAAGTACTTAGGTCTCGGGTTTGCTAAAATTATCAGCATTGGCAACAAGACCAGCCTGAGTGAAATTGATATTTTGGAGTATTTAGAAACTGACCCTGAAACCAAGGTAATTATGATGTACGTGGAAGATCTATCTGGCAAGGATTTTTTGGCTAGAGCTCGCAGGCTCACCAAACCGATTGTGGTCCTAAAAACTGGACAAACTATAGCTGGACAGCTTGCAGCTAATAGCCATACTGGCGCTCTTGGTGGTTCTGATCTGATTTATGAGGCTTTATTTAGACAAGCTGGGATCATCAGAGCCTATAACGTCCAGGATTTATTTAATTTCTGTGAGGCTTTTGCTTGTAATGCTTTGCCAAGGGGGAACAAAGTGGCGGTACTAACTAACGCTGGAGGGCCAGGCGGGCTGACTACAGATGCACTTAGTTTGAATGGGTTAGAAATGGCTGAGCTATCAAATGCTACTAGGGCAGAGCTTTTAGATAACCAGATAAACCCCCATAATCCGATTGATATTCTTGGGGACGCTGGCAGAGATAAATACGCTACAGCCCTTGATATTCTAACTCATGCCCCCGAGGTTGATATGCTTCAAGTTATCTTAACACCGCAAACTTCTACTCAAATAGAAGCTACAGCCAAAGCTATAGTGGGAATCAGAAATATTATAAATAAACCCATTATAACCAGCTTTATGGGCGATACAGAGATCAAACCAGGAGTTGATATTTTGGCCCTTAATGGAGTTTGTGACATTAGCTACCCCGATCTAGCTTCCAAAGCTTTAGCCAAGTTATACGAGCGTAAAGTATATTTGGATAACCTTAACAACAACCACAAAGGCCAAGGCAGCGCTTCAAGTGTCGATCACAAAATTGTTACCCAAATAGTATCTCAAGCCACCAGTCAAAACCTAACTTATCTTACTGAAGATCAAGCAACTAGGGTTTTTAAGGCTTATAATCTCCCAGTTTCAACCCAGTTTTTAGTGACTTCAGTACAAGAGGCTATTGCTAAAAGTAAAGAGCTTAACTCCAATCTCGTTTTAAAAATTGTCTCCCCTGATATTGTTCACAAATCTGATGTTGGTGGAGTGATTTTGGATGTTGCCCCTGACCAGATCGAATCTAACTACTCCCGTTTGCTACAAAATATTCACTCTAATACCCCACAAGCTAGAATCAATGGAGTTTTGATGTCAGAAATGATTGATATTCAGTCTGGTTTTGAAATAATTATTGGCGCCAAAACTGAGCCAGGTCTCGGCAAATCTATCATGGTTGGAGTCGGGGGAACTATGGTTGAGGTGATTAATGACGTGACTTTTTCTTTGCTGCCAATCGGTGAAGATGAGGCTTGGAAAATGCTTGAGAGGCTAAAAAGTAAACTTATTTTTAAGGGGGTTAGGGGCAGGCCCGCCTTGGATGAAGTTGCCCTAGTTGATGCCCTGCTTAAGGTCTCGCAATTACTGACTGATTTTACTGAGATTAGAGAGCTTGATATCAACCCGATCTTGGTCTTAGAAAAAGGTAGAGGGTGTAAAATTTTGGATGCAAGGATTATTTTGGCAAAATAGTTATAATTTATCTTCTATTCTTTGCTTTATGTCTTAATATCAGGCTTTTCACAAGACACAAATATTCATCAAACTTACTTGACTTGAGCTAAATAAAGCCACATGTTGAAAACAACAAACAACAAACAACAAACAACAAACAACAAACAACAAACAACAAACAACAAACAAAATTTCAAACTTTAATATCAATCGAGCCTATGCTATTTGGAGCGATATTTCACACCCATGATTCCCGAATACCCACTATAAACGAAATAAATCAAGACGCAATGAGAATTGAAATGATTAACGACCAAATAGCAAAATATTATAATTCTAAAGCGAATAATCAAGCCAGGCCTAATGATAAATATCATATACTGTATCTGTATGACATTTCAAACTTTAGAGTAAAAAATTACAAATGCTTAAAACAAAAAATCGAGCAACTGGAAAGAGAATCAGATTAGTTTATTACAATATATAAAAGTAATTCCGACTTTATTAACATTGTATTAAAACTAGAGCAGTATAATTTATAATCTTTTTTCCGAATACAATTAAAAAGCTTTAACCTCACTCTACCGCAATTTCCTCCAGCATATACCCAAACCAGACAAGACAAAACCAAGCCACCCCCACTCCAGTGACAGAAGCTGACAAAAACTGAGTAGGATTTTGAGCTACGTTGTCTGGACTAAACTTGAATTTTTCTAGCCATATTTTTAGTTTTGCTTGATCTAAATTAGACTCCTTTGACAGAGAATTGTGCAGCTGATGAATAGTTTCTTGGCTTGATTTTTGCCGTTCTTCAAAGACACTTGAATTTTGGTTGTAAAAACCTGAAAGCCTTGGATTGATTACCCCCATAGCCTTAGGGATCTGACCTGTTGTGGCGTGGTGATCGGTGATAATTAGATCACATTTATTGCTTTTACCTATCACTTCAGCTTCTTTGACTGAGTTAATCCCGCAATCGACGGAGATGATCAGATCACACACATCAACTAGCTTAGAGGCCGCTTCGGGATTCATCCCATACCCTTCAATAAATCTATCTGGGGCATAAAAAGTCAGGTTTTCTTCTTTAAAACCAAAATCTCTTAGCCCCCAATACATAGTCGCCGTAGCTGTCACTGCATCGGTATCGTAGTCTGAGTAAATACAGATTTTATGCTCCCGTAGATAAGCTAGTAAAAGCCTAAGGCAAAATATTTCTACTTCAAAAATATAAGGTAGTTTGTCGATATATTCATTAATCTCCAGCTGGGTATAAAATTTATCAGGGTACTTAATTGGCTCTTGTTGAAACCTTTGGATGTAATCTAATAAGATCGGGTTCATGACTATATTCAAACCTTAATCTCAACCTGTGTCAATAAACCCTTTCCCCCTTGCCCAAACCAAAAAACCAAGATATAATAATAATAAACAAGGCTCTAGGCTAGCAAATTAAAATATTTAAGATAATCATTGAAGATAGTTTTAAGTTCGTCAAAGAGTTCTGTTTCATTCTTGTTCCATCTCCATTCACATTCTTTTAGATGTAGTTCAAAGTTCTTTGAATACCCGTTG
>JBBSJV010000028.1:0-15155 GCA_038256935.1 Patescibacteria group bacterium | reverse complement strand
TGTATATGTCAAAATATTCAATGACAGAATCTATCTGTTAAAATATTATTAAATCACATATGCCTATTAAGGATAAAACAATTGAGAGAAACTATCTATCTCATATGAAACAATTAGTTATTGAGTACGAACAGGTTAAATCTAAAATTCACCCTAGATTTAGATTTGTAACTGATTTCTACAAAGCAAAAGGACTCAAGAGACAAAACTTTATTAAGTATTACAATAGATTTAAACTGAATCAATCCTTTAGCTCTTTACTACCTAAAAAAAGAGGGAGAAAATTTGGTCAGATGAAATACCACCCTTTTATTCGAAACAAAATAGCAGAGCTAAGAAACCAAGGCTTTGGTAGATATGAAATCTTTGATCTAATGCTACCTAAGTATGGAAGACTTACTCCTTCTGCAAGTACCATCTACAATGTCTTAAAAGAAAAAGGCTTGAATAAGTCTGATCCTAGAATGATTTCTTGTAAGAGAAGGATTATCAAAGAAAAAGCTGGAGATCTGGCTCATATGGACTGTCATAGATTAGCTAAGGGTATTTTAGAAGGAGAGGATACTCCATACTTCTTACTTTCAGTAGTAGATGACTTTTCTAGAATCTCTTATGCTGTAGTTATAGAAGATTTAACTGCTTTGACTGTATCTATGAATAGTTTAAAACTATTCTCTCTTTTCTACCAAGTTTATGGAATAGAATTTAAAGAAGTTTTAACTGATAATGGAAGTGAGTTTGGCAGAAAGGAAACCAAGCAAGAGACTAAAAGAAATCATCCTTTTGAGAGATTACTCATGGAGAAAAATATAGTTCATAGATATACTAGACCATACCGCCCTCAAACCAATGGAAAGGTTGAAAGGTTTTGGAGAAGTATTGAAGATGAATTACTAAGAGAAGAGGTTTTTAAAGATAAAGCTACATTAGAAGAAGATCTTTTAAGTTATTTAACTTACTTTAACCATCTTAGAAGACATCAAGGGATAGGGAATATTACTCCCTATGAAAAACTTAATTCTGTCAGCGAATAGGTTGACATATACAAGGATGACATGAGGGTTTCGTGAGCAAAGTAATTAATATCTACAAAAGTGACAAGGCCAATGTGGGGTTGTAAATCTCAATTTATAATGAGATGGCGGCAAGATCTAAAAGGTAACACCGGTCAGCCAAAGATTATAGCAAAGGCCTTAACTCCTCGATATATGCATCCCAAGTATAGTTTTTTTCTATAAACCCTCTTACACTTGGATCGTAGTCTGTAACGAGTGCTTGCAAAACTGCTTTTTTAACCTCTTCTGGGTTATTTTGATCTACAAAAGTCGCATGATCTTGTAGGTATTCATAAAATGCTTCTAGTTTCGATACTACTAAATTACAGCCTAAATAAGCAGCTTCAAGATTTACTAACCCAGCTGTTTCAGCTTGAGATAATGAGACAGAGACTTTGGCATTTTTGTAGGCTGAGATAAGCATTTTAAAACTTAAGGACTCTAGGCAGTGAATGTAAGGGTCATCACTTGTTAAGGCTTTGAACTCGTCTTCTAGACCGTCTTGAATTTTATTGGTGTTGTTGATTACTAGATGAGTCTTGGTTCCTTTGAGGGCTTTTATTAAAGTCAATTGATTTTTTCTTTTACTGACTGCTGCTGCTGGGATAAAGACAAAGTCTTTTAATTTGTATTCATTGTAAAATAAATCTGGAGAAACACTTTCTGCCATATCAAAAAATTCATCAGAGATACCGTAGTGGAAGAGCTTCATTTTTTTAGGATCTGCTCCATAAATTTTTTCTAGATCTCTCCATTCGCTTTTGTTGTGAACTAGTATGGTATCTGTTTCTTGTAATAATTTGTAGCGAAGTGAGTAAGCATTTAGAATTGGGACTTTGATAAGTGGTTTTAGTAGTCTCATTAACCAAACTGGATGCATACGATCAAAAATAGGTAGCATGACAACCTTTACCCCGCTTTTACGGTAAAACCTGAGTACTTCAGGGCTCCAATATGTACAACCAAAGACAATCAGAGTCTCAAAATCTATCTCTTCAGCGTTGTAATCTAAATAATCAATATCATATTCTCTCTCAAGCCTGCGAACCATCTGCCTAATTGCCACCCCACCACCTCCAAGATCCATTGAAAATGGGTAAGTGAAAAGATATTTTATTTTTTTCATAATGGACTCACTCAATATACGATTAATAACAAGAACTAAACAAGGTTTCTTAACAAAAGTCAAATAGTCATTTTACATAACAATAAAGTGAGCTCAGCACCGATATAATTTGTAATACATCTCAACTAAGATTACAGACGACTAATCCTTTAATTACTAATAAAATACTTGTTGACATAGCTATATAAAATATGTTAATTTTCTGTTGATACGATTATTATACAAAATATTGAACTTTAGATTGAAAATAATCAATACAGATATTTTTATTTTATAAGCTTATTATAATTGTTTAGATCCGCGATTCTTTATGCTATTTAGCTCACTCATTTTTCTTTACTTTTTTTTACCGATAGTTTTATTTATATACTTTCTTATTCGCCCTAGTTTTCGAAACCTATTTTTATTAGTTGCTAGTCTAGTATTTTACTTTTGGGGTGAGCAAGTTTTCTTTTGGGTATTTTTATCCACCATCGTATTTAATTATTTTATCAGTAGAGCAATACTTGCGAGTAATGTTAAATCTCGAAAAAAACTATTCTTAATTTTTGGAATATGCTTAAACGCTTTAACTTTGATTATCTTTAAATATCTCAATTTCATCACTTTTAATCTAAACAATTTCTTTTCAAATATAGCTATTACTGATCTGGCTTTACCAATTGGAATTTCTTTTTTCATTTTCCAAGAAATCTCTTACCTGGTCGATATCTATAAAGCACCCCCTAAGTCTGGAAAAGTTAGTTTTATAAATACTGCCTTATATATCTCACTTTTTCCTCAGCTAATTGCAGGTCCAATTGTAAAATACTCAGATATTGATGAGCAATTAGAAAATAGAAGTCTTAATTATGATAAATTCCAAGAAGGTACCATTCGCTTTATTCAAGGCCTTGGAAAAAAAATTCTCATTGCTGATAGTCTTGGAAAATTTGTAGATCTTGCTTTTTCCTCAGAAATATCTTCTCTGGGGGCAGTCTCTTGGTTTATAATTACCCTTTATGCTTTTCAAATTTATTATGACTTTTCTGGCTACTCAGATATGGCAATTGGGCTTGGAAAAATGTTTGGGTTTGAATTTTTGGAAAACTTTAACTTCCCTTATATTTCAAGATCTATTAGTGAGTTCTGGAGGCGCTGGAATATCTCACTGGGGTCATGTTTCGAGAATACATTTATATTCCCCTAGGTGGCAGTAAGGCTGGTCAATACAAAACTATTAGAAACTTGGCAATTGTATTTTTATTCACCGGTATTTGGCATGGGGCTGGTTGGACTTTTTTGATATGGGGAGTGTGGCATGGATTGTTTGTGATCTTGGAGAGGCTATTTTTAGCTAAGTTTTTGAAATCTATTCCTGCAATATTTAGTTTAGTTTATACCCTATTTGTGGTGCTAATTGGTTGGGTATTTTTCAGAGCTCCAGATTTACAAACAGCTACTAATTTTATCAGGCAAATGTTTGATCTTACAAACTGGAGTCAGTGGGATATTTACATGACTCGAGAAAGTTTAATTTTTGCTACAATTGCCTGCCTTTTAGCCTTTCCATGGTGGTACAGATTAATAGAGTTTTTTTCTAAAGCAGGATTTAGATGGGTTAATATTTATGGTTACCAAATTTATCAATTTATGTTGCTTGCAATTCTTGCCTTATCTACGATGTTTATGGTTGGGTCGACTCAAAATGCTTTTATTTATTTTCAGTTTTAACGTATGATTAATAAAATATTATCTAAATGGCTATCCACTATATTTGTTTTAATATTGACTACGCCGGCAGTTTTTTCTTTCTTTGGACTTGGTGGTGATATTCCATCTAGTGAAAATAGATTAATGAATACTAAGCCTGTTTTTGATTTTAATGCTAATAATTACAAAGCTTCTCTTAAACAAATAATTAATTTTCCCGAGGCTTATGCAAACTATTTTCAAGACAATTTCTATTTACGAAACAGAGTTATGAAACAGGCGAGTTTATTAAAATTTCAGTATCTTGGAATATATGATAATCCTGAAGTCCTAGTTGGTAAAGATGGGTGGCTTGAGCATTATACATATATTGTAGAGGATTACATTACAACCGAGTTTACGGACGATGAATTAGAATACTGGTACGATTCAATTTTATCAAGGCAAGAATATTATGAGGACCAAGATATCAAGTATTTCACAGTTATTGTACCAATAAAATCAAGCGTAATGGACTATAATTTCCCAAATATTGACCGGATAGTTCCAAACGCTGCTACAAAACTAAATGATTTTAATATCAATAATGATTCTAAATTAAAACTCCTTTATCTCGATAAGATAATGTCTGCTAATCCAGAACTACATTATTATAAATCAGATTTTCATTGGAGTTATGACGGTGGATATAGAGGTTATGAAGCAATAGCAGATTTACTAATCAGTAATGGTGTTAATATGGTAAAGGTGGATAAGGATAAGTGCATCAAGACTGTGATTGGGCGAAGACCTGGTGATATATTTAGATTAACTGGTCTTGGAGATGATTTTGAAGCTTTCCCTAGCCGGATCGAGGAAAGTATTGATAAAAATACTAATAGTTACGACTGCCAGAGTACATATCTAAATCCAGAAGATAAAACTCAATTTAATAATCAAATACATCAAGAAATTAATATAGAAAAGGATCAGCTCGATAGTGTATATATTTTAAGAGACTCGTTTACTGATTCGCTCGAGCTTTTTTCATACCAAGTTTTAGTAGCTATGATGGTATTTACTCTTCGACAGCCTTCGAAAATAATTCTTTTGAAATAATTCAAACTAAACAACCAGACGTGGTAATACAAATTTTAGTAGAAAGCAATATTAGAAGGCGCCCAATTGAAAACAATGCTCAAATTGATGAATATATAAGTAAAAACAGAGGCTCAGTTCAGTAATCCCATTTTCTTAATCGAATTTTTAGGCCGTTATTTTGCTATCTTTAGTTACCAGATTAATAAAGAATAGTTTAATAATAAGGTCTATGAATATTGTAAGAGCTGTTGATATTGCTGCTCCAACGATTCCATATCTAGGTATAAGTATGAGGTATGAAGTTAGAGCAATAATCATTATAATGAAGGTCCCAGTTAGTTCTAATTTTTCACCATTTTTAAAGAAGAGTGTAAATCTTGCCATCATAACTACGATTGGGTTTATTAAGGCTGCCAAAGCCAACCAAGGCAAGGCTTCGTATGCTTTAGGATATAAATTATTTGGGTCAATGAAACTGATAAGTATGGGGCCCATAATCATTATCCCAGAAAAAAGAAATAGACCAATTGATCCTGATATAATCCACCACTCTAATAGAAAAACAAATCTGTATGGTATTATTTTTTTACTTTCTAAAAATGCAGAGCTCAATGAGCTAATAATTTTAGTATCATACCTTTTTTTCATAAAGCTAGCTAGCATGGGAATAGCAACCCCTGGAATAATTAAAGCACTTTCAAAAATCTTGTAAGCATTTACATATCCGTTTAAAGCTGCATCAGGTAACCCCAACCAGCTGATTATTAATTTATCTGTGGTACTATAAGCTGCAAACATAATATTTGAAACGGATAGTAAAATAATTGGCCAAAATTGTATCCTAACTATTTCGAAACTTGGCTTGGCTAGCTTAGTATCATGATACTGCCAAACAATATCAATAACAAGGGAGAGTGTATAGCCGGCAGCTAAGCAAGTAAGTAAAAACCAGACTGAACTTTCTAAACCTAACCAAAAAATACCTGAATATAAAGCTAAAACTGCTAGTACTTTTGCAAATAAATCTGCCAAACTAAATTGCCATGACCGCCCCCCTGCATCACAAACTGATCTATAATGTAAATCAATAATCAATATGAATTGGACGGTAAAAAAACTTGCCACCAAAGCTATATCTTCACTTCCTGAAAATCTGTAAGTAAACAATATAATAAATATTCCAAATAAAAAAGAGATGAAACGCAAAATTAACATCGCTGTCCAAGTCTGATAACGTTGATTTTTTTCTTCAGAATTTGTATACACCTTTTGTATTAGATCAGGTAAACCAAAGTTTAGAATTGTGAGTAATATCGTTGTATAAGCGATAATTGTATTGTATTCTGCTAAGTCTGAAACTGATAAATACACAGTCGCCCAGCGAGCAGTTAAGATACTTATTAACACTGCACCCATTTTGATAATTACGTTTATGATTACATTTATGCTAATGTTTTTGAGATTCATATTACATGTACCAGCCAGTTAACAATTTAAGAATAAATGAAATTATTTTCCTCTTTAGTGTATATTGAAAACCATTTTCTAGATATGTTTTTTGCCTAAATTTGGATAGCGATAATATTATTTTATAATAAATGGGTGGGCTCACTTTATTTTCTAAATAATCTATTGTTTTAATCATATTTTTTTGATGATAAAACTTATTCTGCAAGTTTAAACTTGTGTATGAACTTTCATGCTGTCTATAGTAATATCCTTTATCTTCAATAGCAATGAATTTGATAGGTTCTTTATTTGCATTTAAATAGTTAAAGCAAATTTCTAAATAAAAGGATTGGTCTTCAGGTCTAAAATCTGGAAATCTAGTATCACTAATCAATTCTTTTGATATAAATACATTGCAAGCTATTAATGAAAAATTAACTAATTCTTGCTTGAATCCTCTGGTTTTAAAATTATTAATTTCACTTACACCATCAGTAAATAGATAACTAGACCTATAATAGTACAATGATCTGGAATATTCGCCTTCCTTTATTTTTTCAAAGACCTTTGATAGATATTGATTATCCACCCAGTCATCACTATCTATAAAGGTTACCATTAAGCCCTTTGCTTTGTCTATACCAAAATTTCTAGCTGAGGCGACACCACCATTGACTTTTCTATGGATATGAAATCTCTCATCATCTTTGACTATCTCTTTAACGATTTTGCCTGCAGATCCAAACTCACTAGCCGGACTACCATCATCAATTATAATTACTTCAAAATCTATGAATTTTTGAGAGATCAGAGATTTCAAACAGTCTTTTAAATACTTCTCTGTATTGTAAACAGGTACAATAACTGTAAAAAAAGGCTGTTTAAATTCCATAAATTTCTAGTTGATCGTCCTCCACCAGATATTCCCAGTTAAAGATACGTGTCCTTGATAAACTTTGTTATTGTAAATGGCCATAGTTATTGGTAGATTTGTGTTACCAAAATTTTGAAACCAACCTGTCCATGTAGTTCCATTTTTACTCACTCTAGTAAATATTTGACCACTATCTCCGCGATGTGCTTGATATAGGTATTGAGCATTAGCTGCCATAGTGACTTGCGTTGATGTTGATTCACCAAGATCAAAGCCTGTTACCCATGTTGACCAATTGATTCCATCTAATGATGACCTTGTGTATATTCTCTTGTTTCCACCAATATGGACTTGATATAATCTTACGTTTGTACCGTCATTAAATGTTGACATAGTTACTGGCAAATTAGTGAATTCGCTAGTATCGTTTCCTTTTGCCCAATTTCCCCATGAAATACCACCATTTTCATTAACTGACACTGATGATCTAGTAAAGATACGACCTGATAAACCTACATGAACTTGATATAATTTACCATTAAATGAGGTCATGTATACGGGTTTCTTAGTATCTTCTGCAGCATCATTACTTTTAGTCCAAGTTGACCAATTTCTACCATCTACTGAGGAGCGGGTAAAGATTTTACCTTGGCTACCAGCTCCAACATGGGTATGAAAAATACGACCATTGTGAACAGCTGCTGAAATTGGTAATCTTGTTTCCTCTGAAACATCAGCTGAGGTTTGCCAATTGGACCAATCTTCTTTATTTGAATTATTTTGAAAAATTTCCGTGTTAGAAGTCTCACGAGTATATATCCTTCCATTTAAACCTACATGAAATTGATATAGCTTATTATTAAATTCTGTCATTTCATAAGGATGGATAGTATTTCCTATACTATCTGTAACCCAGTCAGTAGTCAAAAGTGATGAGTTAAAAGTTATAATGTTACTGACACCTCTTTGTCCTAATTCACCAGTAGCAATTGCTTTTAATGAGAAATTAAGACCAAGTTTATCGTTTAACCAAGAAGATGATAAATTTGGAGATGATTTTTCGGATATTTTCTGATTGTTTACGAAATATTCAACTTTATTGATACTAAAAGAACTAGAATTTGAATCTAGCTGAATTGGAACATTTTGATCATATATTAAATTTGATGATGAAGTTGGTGATGTAATAAATATCTCGGGGCTTGAAACTACAAAATTTGTGTTTAAATTGCCATATCCAAATTGATTGTCCCTCCCTGTTGTTCCAAGATCGGTTGAATTTAATTCAATTGTAGATAGAAAATCAGCTGTTGTAGAACCAGTTGCTCCACGAACTGATTTAAATAATCCTGCTACACCTGCTAGTTGTGGAGCTGCAAAACTAGTTCCAAGAGCATTTCCAAACGTACCATCTCTTCTTGCTACTGGGTAACCCGTTCCAATTGGAGCAACAACATCTACTTGGTCGTTAAAAGTAGAGTAACTGCTTCTTGTTCCATTTTGATTGATGGCGCCTACTGAAATTACATCTGAATTGTAAGCTGGATAGATGATCGGATTTACCACATTATAACCAGGATCTCCTGCTCTAACTAGACTTCCAAAACAAGATGAGTGTTGAGCAACTACTGCTCCACAGTTTCCTGCAGAAGCCACTACAATAACTCCAGCATCTTTAGCTAGCTTGATTTCTTGATTTACTGTTGGGTCATTAAAGTTTGTTCCAAGTGATAAATTGATTACGTCAGCTCCATTTTCTTTGGCATATTTGATAGCTTGAGAAAGACCTAAGGAATCAAATGCATATTTTACAGCAATTGGCATGACTGTAGTATTGTAAGCAATTCCCACAGTTCCAACTGAGTTGTCACTACCTGCAATTACGCTAGCTACAGCTGTTCCATGTCCGCAAGCCTCTTCAAAACCTAGTGGGCAAGTATCATTTTGTGTATTATCTCTGCATAGATATTCACCTGCTAAAAATAGAACGGTTACATCTGGAGTACATGGACTTCCAGAATAATAAAATTCTGCTGGGTTTGCAAATGTAGTGTTATTAAACTCAGCAATATCAGTCTGCACACCTGAGTCAATTACCGCAATTTTAACATCCTCTCTTCCTCCGCACAAAGGTGTGGCCTCAGTACATGTTGCTACACCAAGAGCTGCCCCTACACTGCCCCAAGCTGATTGAGCTTTGTTTCCAAAACCAGCATCTTGCAACTGCCAGCTACCAGCAAATAATGGATCATTTGGAGTATACATACTTTTGTATGGATAATTGCGTTGAATACTGGAAATTTCTGAGATGGCTTTTAACTCATTTTCAAGGCTTTTAAAATCAGCTTCATTTTCTAAATTAATGACTAATTGGTCACTACCATTTGTTGAATTTTCAAGACTTTGGCTAGTAATTCTTGAAGCTGCGCTATCATTTGATCTAATTTTGTTTAAAACTTGTTGAGGGTTAGTATTGGATTTTAAATTAACAATGACTTGACTTCTCCAGTCACTATTTACCCTTTGAAAACTACGAACCCTTTCTTGGGCTTGCGTGTTGATTGAAAGAAAACCAAAACCTGTTAGTAGTAAAGCTAGGGTAATATATAAAAATAAAGCTAGGGTAAGATTTTTCTGTACAAATTTGATCATAATGACAAATAATTTATTATTGTTATAAATAAGACAGTCTATAATTTTTTAGTCAATAATATTAGCCAAAAAGTATGCAAAACGATATATTAAAGCAATTTCCGGCTGTAACAAAGTTTAATAACCAACAAAAAATCTATTTTGATACTGCTGCAACTTCTCTAACCCCAGAATCAGTAATAGCTGCAATTACCGAGTATTACCAACAAGCTCCTATTAGTAATCATAGTGGCTACGATTTAGCTATGGATCTTGATCAAAAGATTCGTAACATAAGACAAGCTGGGTCAGAATTATTAAAGGCAAGTAGATATCACCATGTTTTTGTAAATTCGGCTACAGATGGTTTTAATAAAATCAGTTTAATGTATAGTTCGATTCTTACAAGTCGTGATACTATTTTATTAAGCCTGTATGAACATCATGCAAATTTCTTACCTTGGCTTGAGTTATCCAAAAAAATCGGTTTTAAGGTTATATTCTTTAATCCTAATGATTCTGGATTTCTAAACCTTAACGACCTACAAAAACTTATCTCCACTTATAACCCAAAGCTATTAGCTATTACTCGTTGTAGTAACATCAACGGATATACCCCTAATATGGAAAGTATGTCTAAGCTTTGTCTAGAAAGTGAAGTTGATCTAATTATTGATGCCACACAGTTTATCCCACTTGAAAAAGAGAATTTGGATGTTTTAAGTCCCACCGTATATATCAACTCATGGCATAAGGCTTACGGGCCAAAAGGAATTGGGTCAATTTTTATTAAAAAATCTTCAAAATTGAATAATTCATTAGGTCATGTTGGAGGGGCAATTGTAGACAATGTAACTACAACAAGTATTTCTTACTTACCCGCCCCACAAAGATTTGAACCAGGGACTGCTAATTTTGCAAGTATTCTTGGATTAGCCCCTACATTTGAGTTTTTGAAAAAAGTATATTTAACAAAGCCTGGATTTAATGAACTTAGCCGCAGTCTTTATCACCAGCTAAACTCCCTGAATTATGTAAAATTAGTCCCAGCTACTAATCCTGACAGGGGAATATTTTCTTTTCAGCTTGATAAATGTAACAGTTTTGATATAGAGCAGTATCTCAATAGCCAAGGAATTATGGTCAGAAGCGGTCGAATGTGTGCTCACCCAATCTTGGAACATTTTGGTTTTTCAGATGTAATCAGAGTTTCACTAGGAGTATACAACCAAGAAAGTGAAGTTTTAAGGCTTACATCCATACTTGAAAAAGCTTATAATCTCTTGAAATCAGAATAATAGATACAAATCATTGTTTTCTTTTTGATTAACTACATGTTTTAATGAATCAAAATCTGGATATACTATAAAAGAACGGCTTTTATAACCAATTACTTTACTAATACCATCATAAGCTAGCACTGGTAATTCGTTTAATTCTGTGAACTGATCACCAATAAAAACTAATCTGGTAGCAAAAAAACTATTTCTTTCAAGTGAACTAACATAAGTATTAATAAAATTCTTAATGATTTCTTTATCTTTAAAGTTAGTTAAAACGATATATCTGTAACCATTTGTAATCTGATAATCATTTGGGTATAAAAAATCCCAAATATCATCCCCAGCATTCAAATTTAAAAAAGAGTGTATAACTGCTTCAAAATTGTTATTGGTCTCAAATTTAATAAGCTTTGAGCTTATTTTAGTAGCCACCAGATCTTTATTGCTATACTTTTGTGACATGTCCTGCAATTTTGTTTAAAGCTTCTCCATAAATCGATAACATGTCTTTGTAAAAAGCGAGTTCTAGATCTAAATCTTTGCGTGTATAAGTCTGAACGTATTTGTAATACTGCTGCCAAAAATATTTTTCAGAAGGTTGTGGCCAAAAAAAGAACACCAGTCTTTGCAGTAGTGGTGGTTGAATTATCCTCTCCAATAAAACCATTTCTGATTCTAATTCACTTTTAAGTCTTTCTCTCCTTCTTTCAAACTTGGTAACTGCAAAGTGGGCTTTCTTTTTAACTCCAGATAATGTTTCCACATTTGCTAAAAGAGTGGACTGGACTGATTTAATCTCGATTTGCAACTCATTAGTATCTTCAAAATATTTTTTAAGGAGCTCATCTTTATCTAAAGTTCTTATACTTTGGGCTTGTAAATCAACAGTGTTTTGCTGAGCAAATTCCAATAAAACGACATAGGCTTCTCGCAACTCTATAAAATCACTATGGCTTCCACCTGACTTATCAGGATGCTTTTTAACAGCTAATTTTTTGTATTTAGATTTCAAAGACTCTAGATCAAACTCATTGATCTCACTATATCCAAATAATTCTAGAGCTGTTTGAGTGTTCATAAATAATCTTTAAATAAAAGGGGAATATCTGTCAAAACAAATATAAAATTGGACAACAAAAAAAGAGGGATATACCCTCTTAATTTATTTTAACAGTTATTTAATTTCAAAAACAAGTAACCCTATACAGACAAACTATACTTATTATCCGCAGATAATAAGATTTAATTTTTTTAGTGTAATTAAGCTCCTTAAAAAGGAGATGATCCATCCACAGCTTCCGCTACGGATGCCTTGTTACGACTTAAATCCAGTTACTTAGCCAGCCTTCAATCCATGGTATCATGAATTTTGGGGCTTTCTAAATTTCCAGACCTTGACGGGCAGTGTGTACAAAACCCGAGAACGTATTCACCGCGACGAGGCTGATTCACGATTACTAGCAATTCCAGCTTCACGGAGTCGAGTTGCAGACTCCGATCCGAACTGAGGGGAGGTTTGTGGGATTTGCTTGGGATCGCTCCGTTGCTGTCCTGTTGTCCTCTTCCCATTGTATCATGCGTGTAGCCCTAGGCGTAAGGGACACGCTGACCTGACGTCGTCCTATCCTTCCTCCGAATTAAACTTCGGCAGTCTCTTTAGACATTAAATAACTAAAGATTAGGGTTGCGCTCGTTGTCGGACTTAACCGAACACCTCATGGCACGAGCTGACGGCGGCCGTGCATCACCTGTGCAAAAGTCCCCGAAGGGAGGGATTACCTTTCAGTAATCTTTCAAATGCATGTCAAGCCTAGGTGAGGTTCCTCGCTTACTATCGAATTAAACCGCATGATCCACTGCTTGTGCGGGTTCCCGTCAATTCCTTTGTGTTTTAGTCTTGCGACCGTACTCTACAGGCGGAGTGCTTAACGCGTTAGCTTGGCCACTAACCAGCGAACTGGCTAATAGCGAGCACTCATCGTTTAGGGCGTGGAATACCGGGGTATCTAATCCCGTTCTCTCCCCACGCTTTCGTCCTAGCAGTGTCAGATAACAACCAGTAGCCTGCCTTCGCTTTAGGTGTTCCCATGCATATCAACGGATTTCACCCCTACTTGCATAGTTCCAGCTACCTCTTTGTATCTCTAGTAAGATAGTTTCTAAAGCAAACACGGAGTTGAGCTCCGGTCTTTCACTTTAGACACATCAAACAACCGATCGGAACGCTTTACGCCCAGTAAAACCGGATAACGCTTGGGGTCTCTGTATTACCGCTGCTGCTGGCACAGAGTTAGCAACCCCTTTCTAATTGTCCCTTCATTTTTTTAGTAGACAACCACAGTAGTTTACGACCCTTAGGGCCTTCGTCCTACACGCGGTATGGCTCGGTCAGGCTTTCGCCCATTGCCGAAGATTCCTTACTGCTGCCACCCGTAGGTGTTTGGGCCGTGTCCCAGTCCCAACGTGGCTGGTCGTCCTCTCAGACCAGCTACCCGTCTTAGCCTTGGTAAGCCATTACCTTACCAACTAGCTGATGGGGCGCAGGCTATAAGTAAAGCGAATTGCTCCTTTAATCTCTCGATCACATAGAGTATTACCTAATCTTTCGATTAGCTATCCTCTACTTTACATATATTCCTACGTGTTCCTCACTCGTTTGCCGCTCGTCAGCGAGGAGCAAGCTCCCCCTGTTACCGCTCGACTTGCATGTATTATGCCTACCGCCAGCGTTTATCCTGAGCCAGGATCAAACTCTCGAACCGAAATAGTTTGCCTGACATTGTTACTTGTTTTTGACGGTTAAATAACTGTAAAACGTCTTGTTTGTTAGTTAAGACTTTTTAATTATTATGGGAAAAAATATATTTTGTCAAGCAATTGTTTATTTTTAGTATTTTGTTCAATTATTAAAAATTTTTTCGAAGTAGAACTTTGTTAATTTAACAAACTAACACTGGGTTATTTTGGAATTAAATATGTACCTATTTTAAGGGATTTATTTAACAAAAATTAAACTCAACTTTTATCTTTGATAAATCTCATTTCAGTTTTTTTGTTCACAATTTTACTCTTTTAGTTGATTCAACTAAATTAACCACTTGTGGATCATGGCTTGCAATGTTATGTGTATTCAAAGCCAGTTTTTTAGATAGAAACTATCTCGGCTTCTACGGTTTCAACGTCTATTTTGACATATCCTATATATACAAGCGTCTTCCAGAGTGTCCAAGAGATTAAAAATATAAATCCTGAAATCAAAATTCTGATAAGTAGTAAAAATAAGAATGTAACAATTGCAAATACCGCCGGAATGATATTTTTGAGTGGTACAATTAATAGCTCAGCTGGAATTATACCGGTCTCACTATCTGAAGTATTTTCAAATCTTTGAATTTGAATAGTATAATATTGTTTTGTTAGATCTCTGAATTGATCTGGTTTAAGCACTGTATCTAATGGATAATTAGCCTGAGGATAAGATTCTTCTTGAAATTCAGTTAGCCTCCTGTTAAATTCAGTAGTAACAGCTGCATCACACTCTATTGTAGTACCAGTACATTGTGCTCTGATGGCTCTAGTTTCAGTTTCTGTTAAGATGTCTGCTGTTTTGTAGTTTTGCTCTAAAAAGTTACTTAATCTAGCATCTCTATTTCCTGTGCCATAGATTACTCTGTTTCCCTGAATTGTAAACCTTCCTTTCATCAAAACTCTATTTACAGACAGATTACTAAATCCCCCTATAACTAGGCCATCCATAATGAACTCATTTTCAAGAATCTGTTCTTGAATAAAAGGAACGCTTCCAAGATCTTCTCCATTTTGATATCCTTGGCTAATTATACCATTGAAAATATTTAGAGATATTAAAATAATAGCTGATGTATAAAGTATTCTTGACGCTTCAGAGTTAATGTGTGAAATGGAAAATAATCTACTACTAAGTTGCACTTTCTCAAGTTCAGAAT
>JBBSJV010000027.1:0-15252 GCA_038256935.1 Patescibacteria group bacterium | reverse complement strand
GGTATGCGTTTTCCTTTCATAGTAATTAATCTAAATGTTTTAATTAATAATCCGACTTAGTGATTCTAAGTAGTTGCGGATTATATGTCTAGATTAACTGAAGGGGGTCACAATTTAAAAAACCAAGATTTTGTCCCCAATCAAGAATTTTATTCATTATCAAATTCATTCAAAGTACTTAGCCAAGATTGGGTTAACAAATACTATTCTATTTTATTAGGAAAGTTTGATGGATTGGAATATGATTTAAGTATTGATATTAAGGCTTTATTTAGCAACCTTCAATCTTTCATTAATAGCCCGAAAATATCACAATCTTTTACCTTCGCTCAAAATGATAATAATTTGAATATATTTTTGTCGGCCTATCAGCAAGTAAGTAATTTACGAGATGTGGATTGTATCATTGGTTTGTCGACAGGTGGGACTCACCCTAGTATGGCTATAAAAGCATTATATAAAATCCTTGGTGATAAAGATATAAGACTAGATAGTTTAGTTTATTCTAAATATGGAGCTAAAAAAACTTTTAAAAATGGCTCAGTAGAACCTATAATCGTTTCAGATCTTGAAGACTATAGTGGTTTAAAATGTTTAATTATCGATGATAATATTTTAACTGGGGAGAGCATAAAAAAAGCATATCAAGCATTGCTAAGTAAGGGAGCTAGTAAATTATTTTGTAGAGTAGTAGAACTCGACTTACATAGAATCATGCTTGGTAAAAGATGTAATCAAGGCGTAAATCTATCAAATATTATTGATTTATCCTCTGATCTTGCAAGTAAAGCTGTCGGTATTGTGCCAATACTCAGAAGTGAAAAATGGGGAGGCTGGCAACTGAGAAAAATAGCGGCTTCAAAATTATCTTCTAGTTTAAATACAGATGTTGATAATTATTTCAGTTTTGATAACTACTGATTTGCGCTTATTACTACAAGGCCGATTGCTCCAAGTTTTAGGAAATAACTAGGATTTGCTGTATAAAAATTCCCGCCCACTGTCTCTACTTCAACTAGCAGATCATATTGATTGAAAGCCTGATTACTTGCTGAAATTGTGGCTGAGCATGTAGTGGCGGTGGCATTTTCTGAGTCGGTAATATCTACAAAATTATTAGTTGTACCATATTTTCTACTACTTATCTTACAAGTTTTTATATCTTCTCCATTTACTTTATCAGCCAAACCGATTATCAAATCTTCAGTCCCGTATTTAGCTGGGTTAGATTTTTCTGGAGAAAAGAACAATTCTTGATCAAAAATAATACATGGCCTGTCTTTACTACAAGCTGAGGGGTTGGTATTTGCTGGGGGTAATGGTCCAATCGGTGGCTGCGGATTAACTGGAGTCTCAGGATCAGTTGGCGTTTCTGGATTGATCGGTTCTTCAAGGTTATTTTCCACCACACCTCCCCAGATAGCAAAAAATCCATCTACACCACCACCTTGTGCTTGTAAAGAATTGACAATGACTTGCTGGCCTTTGGTAATCTTACCAGCAACAACAACCTTTTCATTTCTAGTTGCAACCGTATAAAACTGACTATTTCCATCAGTTCCTGTAAATGAAGTTGAGATTAATCTAGAGTTAAAATCACTGCTAATTTTAGCCACAAAACCCTCTCCTCCTGCATATGGAGCTATCAAAGTGTTATTTATTGTCTTTTGAGGATTACCTGAATTTTCACCACTTCTTGAGATTCTATCTGGAAAATGGGATGCACTCTCTCCGCTTAAAACTACATTTCCGGCTTCATCAGCTTCAATACTGAACGGTTTTATGGTATTTCCTGCCCCGCTACTAAGCCTTGAAAGCATCATCTGACCTTTTTCAATATTTCCTGTAGCTGCATCAAATCGCCCATAAAAAGTAATATGATTAGAGGCAGTATTATAGGGATCGTTAAACTGATCGTATTTGGTCAAAATTGCTTTGTTTAAATCCCTTGGATCTTTTGCAAAAACAGTATTTCCACCTGCACTCTCTGCTGCCATGTAGATCTTGCCATCAAGGCCCATACTCACTAAAATCGGCATCGCATCTGCGCAGTGATTGACTACTTGTTCTTTGGTCCAGTCATAATTTGTCCAGTTTAAGCCACCATCAAATTTATAGCTTCTCATCCAACCTCCTCGATACTGAGTGCAGGGAGCCCCATCTTTTTGAGTCTCACCAACTATGATCAGATCTAAAGATTCAGGATCTACAGCAATATCCATAATTTGCTTACCAACTGGGTCAAAACTAGCGCCTATTTGATTGCCATCAATGCCAAAAACTGAAACTTTTCCATTTCTAATACCTGCTATGTAGCCTGGGGCTGTCGCATCGACTCTAACTCTTGAAAATTTCCCACCTGCTGGTGCAGTGAATGTATTTGTAATTAGCTTACTTGTTAGATCAATAATATTTATCTGTCCTAAATCAGAAATTGTTATTAATATATTACCACTTGTAATCAATGAACTATCGACAACAGCACTAGGTAAAGAGATAACAGACTCTACAACTTGCCCGTTAGGTGATAAAATCATGACAAAACCAGTATGGCTTGAATCTGTAATCTGAATTTCTTCCAATGTCTTACCAGCTAAATTAACTTGAACCATCTCTGTAAGATTACTAGATTCTCCAGCTAGTATTATCTTGTTATAATTATAGATTTGAGAAGTGTAAATGATATCTTGACCTGTTGATCCTAGATAGGAACTGATATTTACATCTAAGTTATTTGGGCTACTAGCTTGGGTTTGCAATTCTACAATATTTTGCAGGTAATTATGATACAGAAACGCATTGGAGAGAATAATAAATAAAGCTAAAAGGCTTAACAATATTTTTTTGTAATTATTTTTTTTAAATAAAGATCTAATTTGTATCCCATCCATAAACAACTGAGTATATCCTGTTTCTCTGGTAATTGCAACTCTCTATTAGTCTAATATATCTTGTACTTGGTTATTAACTGGGGGATTTGAGATCACACTACTAGAAGAGCTGGAAGATGAGGAAGAGCTACTACTACTAGATGAGGAGCTAGAAGAACTAGAAGATGAGGAAGAGCTAGAGCTGGACGAGTTGTTATTTCTGTACCGTAAGGTAAAGGTCTCTCTAATTGTCTTACCTTGGGCTGAAGTTGCTTCAACTACAATAATCACTTCATCATTGTTTCTGAGGTTGATGTTGAGATCATCCAAGACTTCTTCAGTGTCTAAACTAATACTTGATTCTGTTTCATCTTTTAGATCTACTCTTCTTGTATTTATAGTTATTCTTACCTCACTCAGAGTATCATTTGGAAAAGCTAGAGAAAAATCAAAGTCAAGGGTATCAGGTAAATCTCGGCCATTTTGTAGATTTGTTTCCAAAGTTATTCCAAGCGATGTTGGATCCACATCTGTAAATTCACTTGGACAATTTTGATCATCAGGTGGGATGTTTTTGGCGTATTCTTGTACTGGATTAAACCAATTAGCCGCTCTTGGGAAAAAGGAAATAAAGACCAGACATTGCCTTTCTTCAATTAGTTCTTGAGGGAAATTAGCTAATTGATCGTCAGGAATTAGCCTGTTATCAGCGATATAAACTCTTTGGGTTTTATAAACCACACTTGATCTTGTCTCAAAGACAGAAGAGGCAGCAGGATCAAAGTCAGGCCTAGCTAAGTTTGCTGTTGCCCTACTAAGATTACTAACTTGATTTTGGGTCAAAAGCTCTGCATTTCCAGTCTCAGAAATTAGTCCTGTTCTAGGATCTAACCTGACTTGTTGTAGTCCTTGAGTAGAGAATCCTCGTGGAGTTTTACCTTCATGAGCCAGCCTCATAAGCTCTTGCCAAATAGGGGCTGCTGTAGTTGAAGAGGCTACATTTGATCTCATTGGCCTTCCGTCAGTGTTTCCAGACCAGACTCCAATTGTATAATAAGGAGTACCGCCAACTGTCCATGTATCTTTAACATCATTTGTAGTACCAGTTTTAGCCGCTACTGTATTAGCCCCTTCCCAGCCTGCCAGTTGCAAGTTTCTCAGACTATTTCCCCAAACGCTCGGACTTCTTGCCCCATAGTCAGAGAGTACATTAGCTGTTTGTCTAGCAATTAAAGGATCGATTCGATTATCTTGAGTTGGATATGGACTTGATATAGCTTGGGTGATTTGTAATACATCATCTCCGTTTTGATCAAGCACTCTGATAAATGGTATTGGTGTTTTGAAGTTTCCTTCTTGAAGCAATGTAGAATATCCATTTACATGACTAAGCATATTTACCTCACAACCACCCAGAGCTGCTGATAATGTACAAGTATCTTCAAATGGAAGATTGACCCCGGCTTGTTTTGCAAATTCCAAAATATTATTAGCGGCTTGAGCTGTGTTTGGAGTATCAGATGGGCTTTGAGTCAGATAGGCTGCTTTAACGGCTGGGATATTTAGCGAGTTTTGTAATGAAGATCTAAGTGAAACCGGACCTTGTGTCCCACGGCTAAAGTTTTGCGGTGCATACCCTCCACCAAAATCAGTTCTAGCATCCATGGCAAGAGTTCCAGGATTAAACCCATTTGCAAAGGCTGCAGCGTAAACATAGGGTTTAAAACTACTACCAGGCTGGCGAGCTGCTAAGGCTACATTAACTTGCCCTCCAATATCTTCATTATTAAAGTCAGCTGATCCCACCATAGCTACAATTTGTGAAGTGGGCCCATCTAGTATCACCGCTGCTCCATTATTCCCTCCAGCAGGGATAACATAATTACCAACTCCATTTGTTACTATGGCTTGAGCTCTATCTTGGATAGTTTTATCAAAAGTGGTGGTGATTTTGTAACCTTGAGACAATAGATCACCTTCACTGATGCTTAAATTATTATTTAACTCTTGCAATAAATAGGTACGTAAATGTCCATATGTAGTATTGTCGTTGGTTTGGGCTTTTTTAAACTCGATTTCTAATTCTTGTTGAGCTAGGACTTGATCTTCAGTAGTAATAAATTTGCTACTACCGTTTTCTTTAAGATCTAGTTCAAACATTTTACGAATACAAATATTTTTCCTGGTCTCAAGCTCCTCAAATCTAGGATTATCAATTTGGTTTTCAGGATTTTCTTTGTTTAAGATATTTATTCTGATTCCTTCAGCAAATACTGAGGGCTTTTGAACCATCGACGCCAAATAACAAGCTTTTGGAATATTCATTTCAGGCGAATCAATATCATGGCCAAAGTAGCTTTGAGAAGCCGCTTGCACGCCGTAATTGTTTCTACCAAACGGAACCCAGTTGAGGTACAGTTCTAACACTCTATTCTCTCTTTCACTATCACTACCACCAAGTTCTTGGTTAAATTTGATAGCCGTGAGGAGCTCATCTACTTTTCTACCCACTGTTGGTGAATTGTTTCCAGTAACATTTTTAATAAGTTGCTGAGACAATCCACTACCGCCCCTGCAGTCATCTCCACCCGATAAAAAACACTTACCAGTAGCTCCGACTAGATTCCACCATGGGATTCCAACTTGATTACGATAAAAATTCTCATCTTCAAGAGCAATAATTGCTCCCCTCATTTCATCAGGAATACGATCAAGACCTACTACTTCTCTTCTTTGGTCCACATCATAAAATCTAAATAGTTCCGCGCCATTTCGATCATAGACTATACTTCCTTCAGAGATATTAGTTGCTCTTGCCTCAATATTTGTAATTCTATTGTATCTTTGCATCAAAATTCCACCAGCTACCACCGTGGTCGTAGCAAGCAGAGCTAGTAAAACCAGTGAAATGATCTTAATAGATCTTCTATGAATATAAACAAATTTGCGAATTTTCCACCAAATAAGGGCGGCTTTACCCTCTGGTGGCGTTTTAAATTTTTCTGGAAGCTGAGGTTTTTGATTATCTTCAAAATTAAAATCTTGGTTTTCAGTAGGATCTTGGTTATCAAGACTATTTTTCTTTTGCGAATCGGTTGCGTTATCTTCTTTATCAATAAGATGTTTGTAGTCTTGCATACAGAATTAATTAATTAAGTTCAATTGAGGGTTGATCTGATTTGTAGTTGGACTTATATCCACCCTTTGGATTAAAGCGATTTCTCTTTTTTTTGTCCATAGACCTGTTTTTGTTATTAGAGCTAGATTCCTCTGGATCTTTTTTATGTTCATCTAACCACTGTCTAAACATATAGATAACCTCAGACTGACCTGCTGCCAAAAAAGTTGGCTCTTTATCAATTGGCTCAAACCAACATTCCAATTCTTGATGAGTATGATCTTTATCTACAAACTGCCATTTACTACGCACATCCATGTGTTTAGTTGGCCTGACCAAATAATAGATCTGCAAACTAGAATAATTATCATCTGGGTTTTCAAAATAAATCATGCCAAGGGGGCAAATGATCTTGGTTTCAATCCCGGTTTCTTCAAACACCTCTCTGATAATACCCTCAGCTGGGTTTTCATTTCGCTCTATTCTACCTCCTGGGATCTGGACTCCTCTATTTGGTCTGGATTTACTGCGAAAAACTGAATAGTAATCTTGTCCATTGTGCTTAGTCCAGACTACTGCTCCACCGCGAAAGACGTGCTTTAGTTTGAATTTTTTATTTATTGCTTGAGCATTTGGCCGCAAAGCTTGGTTTTTAGTAGTTTCCTCTAACTCACCATCATCGGGTATTTGGGTATCATAACCCTCAAGATCTTCATACATAAGAATAACAATTTTAACTGGATAATATGTTTTTAATCTGTCAGATATTCCTACAAGTGTCAAGTAGACTAGCCAATATTTTGATTAAAAAAAGGATATTTTGAGTCTACTACAAGCCTTAGGCTAAAAAATTCATCAGCGATTAGAGACCAGATAAGACAATAGTTTATAAACCATTTTTAAAAGCCAGAAAACAAGTTTAAATGGTAGAAACAATATTCCAAGTACTGCCCATATATTGTTCACAATATTAGCAAAAACGTCATAAGCTTGGATTATAAATCTCATGATCTGAGATGCTTTTTGTTTAATCCAATTTATAGTTTTAGATACTGTTTTAAAAGCAAGTCTGAGACTGTTAGTTATAGATTTTACAAACGTGTTAATACTTGGCAATGGTTTGAATCTTAGCTCTAGTTTTTCTTCTAAATTTTTAAGCTTTTCTTTATCACCCTCTTGGGCATAGCTAAGTAACTTGAATTCCTCGCTTCCAGAAAATCTTTTTGGCTCGATATGATTAGTGATTTTTGATGGATTTGATTGCAAAGGGTTGAATGGATTTGTAGCTACTTGGCTATTACTCAAGGGTTTTGTATAAATTCTAACTTTTGGTAAACTTGTTGTATTCCAAGACATTCTTTAAATCAGTAACACAAAAATAATATTTTGGCAATGATCTTAAGTTTAATTAGCTTGGTCTTTAGCTCTGTCTATAGAGAGTATCCAAAAAGCTCCAAGCACCCATACTAGATTATAACCGATAAAACCAATTGCTGCAGCTACACCAGCATCATCAAAGACTATCATACTGACCCACATACTTACTAAAAGTCCTAAAACACCTGCTGTTGATAAAATTAGCGGTTGCCATTGTCTTTGCCGTACATAAATATATCTAGATAAAATTTCGCGAACTGATCGAAGTGGGATACTAAGCCCTGCAACTAAGGCTAATAAGATAATATACATTTCAGTACCCTGCCCTCTGCCTAACACCTTATAAAGCCAAATAATTAGCGGCGAACCAATAAAATTAATCAGCAAGACCGCAAAACCTAATTTCCAAGCTAAGCTTATGTATTTATCAATCTTGGAATAAAAATAATCTTTTTTAGTGGCAAAATTATCGAAAATATCTGATAAATCAGGGAAAACTACAGTGGCAAGGGATGTTACAATTATAAAAAAGGCGCCTTGAGTCGAAGTTGCAATATCAAAAGCTGTAACCTGCCCTGGGTTTTGAACAATTGGATTGATAGCAAAAGAGGCAGCATAAAACCCATCAATTACAAATAGTCTAGGTACAAATAGTTTCCAAGTCTGTAGCCACTGGGGAAATATTGATTTAAGCGTTTTAAATTCTTGTATGAAATTAAAATTAATTAATTTGTATTGGTCTTTAAGTGCATAAATAAGGTACAAAGCGCTTCCTGCAACTCCACCGAGTACCATTCCTACAGCTGTAAAAATAACATCTCCATTTGTAAAAGCGATCGCTAAAATACTGCCAAGGTTAGAAAATATTCCAGCAAGCGAATAAATTAAAAAACGATTATTAATAGTTATAAAGACCCCCCAGATTGATTGTACAGCAAAGATTAGAGGAAGCAGTAGTAGTATTCTGGCAATTAAAACGTATTGGTTAAAAAGCCCTACTCCATAAACCTTTTGCAAAAGTCCTTGACCTGTAAAATACTCCAGAAGCTGAGGCATAGTGGCAAACATGATTGTCATACACACAAGTAAAACAGCTGATAAAGTAGTCAGTGTAAGATTGAGATAGCTTGAGACTTTTTCTTTGCTTTGTTTTTGCAAGTTAGAGCTAATCGGTAGCACAGAGCTATACACTGTGCCCATAAGTAAAACTACAGATAATATTTCTGGGATTTTATTTGCACTCAATAGGATATCAGACTCCAGTTTATCCATATTAGAAAGGATCAAAAACTGCCTGACAAAACCTAAAAACCTTGAACCAAAAGTAAAAAAAGTTACAATCAAGACAGATCTTCCAACAGGAGAAGCCCAAGATTTTTCTAAGTAAGAACGGGCTTTAGAAAGTACCAAATTAAACTGCATAATTAGTCTTTTTTAACAGATTTTGAAGGCATTTTTTCCTGCACCAATTTTTTGATCTTGGCTGAATTTTCTTTGACAAACACTTTTGCTTTCCAAGTCCATTCTCTGGATTTAATGGCAAAGTCGGTACGAGTTTTGATACCTTCATCCCAAAGCCAATATTTGACAGGATTAAGGGGGAAACTAAGTACTCCGTAGGTAGATATTTGAGTTCCACCAAAGCTTAATTTTTGATCTGAATACCCTTGATGCTGGGTTGAATTTGGCACAAAACCCCAAAAATCATACAGTTTAGACCCAAAATTTTTCGCGCTTTCTATAGATTTCCATCTCAGTAGATACATGGCTTTTAAATTTGGGTGAAGCCTGTTTGACCCAGCATAAAAAGATGATGACCAGCTGCTTGTTCGCAGAGAAATATTCATAGCAATCACATCACCTTGGAAACTGGCTTCAGTGAGAACAATACTTTTAGTACCTGCAAATAATTCAAACAGAGATTTGTAGTAACTCTGGCTTCTTGCTGGATAGCCTTTTGCCCGCTTTTGGGTTTCTTTAATAAGCTCGTAAAAAATATTGATCTTCTCTTCAAAAATCTCATCTTCGTAAAAATATTCCTTTACAATCACACCCTTTTTCTCAGCTAGTCTGACATTGTAGCGAGTATTTTTCTTAGCTAGTAATATTAGATCATCAAGGTCTTGATCGAGATCATAAAGTAGTTTGTACTCAGGCTGAACATTTCGACCAGTTTGAATAAATCCAGCATCCAAAAAAATCTTTATAATATCATGGCGTAGGTAAGTGTTACTAATGTTTGGTTGTTTTTCCAGCTCCCCATTTAATTGTAAAAGGTTTCCAAGCTTTGGTTCTATCTCAACACTTGCAAAATTATAAGTTTTATTTAGGACATGTAGGTATTCGATAAAAACTGGCAAAGCTTTTTCTAAATCATCTTTATCCAAAAACACAGGACCATGGGGTATATAAGCATAATTTCCAAGTACAGAAGCAGATTTTAGTAGGATTTGTACAGCCATGATTAATTTTCCATCTTCGATGATAGCTACTCTAACAGGTCTCCATTTTTCTAGTTTTTTTAGCTCCCCCCACTCCCAAGTCTGCAAAATATCCCCCCAAGGAGAACTATCTACAAATCTATCCCAGATTATTTTATCTTTGGTATCTAAGATCTTAGCTTTTAGATTAGTCATTTTTCTATAGATTTCATTACAACTAGGGATATGTCAATCTTTACAAGAACATGAGTGCGGGTTAAAATATCTTTAATGTATCCTAAGTACTTTTTGCAAGAGAGAAAATGGGCCGATTTTTGGCTAGAGTCTAGCAAGTCTGGCCACTCTTTGGAAAGCTTTAAAACAGAAGATGGTGAGGAAATTTTAATCTACATATATCCGTGGACTATGGGTTTTAAGTTGGCTTACATACCAAGGTTTTATTCTCGGGCAAATAATTTAAATATCCTGAATAAACGCCTTAAATCAGTCTTAAAAGATCTAAAAAGAGACCCTAAAATAGTTTTTTTAAAACTGGATTTTGATGATAGATTAATAAGTAATCTAGCTACTTCTCAAAGCCATTTAGAATCTAATTTTCTGTTTCATTTTAGTTTCCAAAAATCCTACAAATCTATCCAGTTCTTACAAACCATGACTTTGGATTTGGTGTCAATTAACAATCCTCAGAGTGAAGTTTTGAGTTTGCAAGAGCTTCAAGATTTCTACCAGCAAAACACTGAATTTTGGTCTCAAACCAATCAAACTGTGCGCAGATATACCAAAAAATCTTTAGTGCAGCCATGGACAATTTCAACAGCTAAAACAAAGAACGATTTTGAAGACTTTTATAAGATATACAATCAAACTAAAGACAGGCAAAACTTTGCAATTCAGCCAAAAGAATATTTACAAAAACTATTTGATAAAGATTGGTGCCACACTATTATCCTTAGATCAACTGAAACTAATCAGCCAGAGTGTGTTTGGATGGGAATTGTTAGTGAGGATACTTTGACTTATTTATACGGAGGCAACAGTGACTATTCATTTTCTCATCAGGGACAATATCTAGCTCATCTTGTAGCAACGAGCTTAGCTGCTCAAGCTGATTTAAAATATTACGATCTAGGTGGTTACAACCCTACCCTTGGTTTTGGTAAGTTCAAAGAAGGCTACAAAGGCAGTATACGCGAATTTTATGGAGCTTATGATTTCAAAATCAAACCTGCTATTTATAATTTGATTACACCACTTTTGGCTTTAAGGTCTTGGTTGAAAGGAAATCATTAAATGTCTTCAGATTTTTCTAGTTTCACTAATTTAAAGTACTGATTTTCTGGATTAATATCTTTGACTTTGATATTTTTTTCAATAAGACTATTTGATCTCAAAACCGTAATTGTAAACTTTTCTTGTCTCATTGCATTGTTAATTAAATCATTTAAGCTTGATTGTCCTTCAATTGTCACCCCATTGATTGCAACAAGCTTATCTTTAATAAAAATTTCAGCTTTGTGGCTTGGGCTTTCTGGATAAACTGCCACCACTTCATTGTTTTTGTGTTTAAGCCCTAATAACGACTGTGATTTATCAAGATTTTGCTCTAATTTTAGCTCTATTTTATCAAGGCTCAACTGTCCTTTTAGCTGAGGAATAATAGACTCGCAACTATGAACTAAATTTTTGACTTCACCTCCAAGATCAAGACCTGTAGAAATATTTAGAGCTTCTATAATATCATTTTCACTATACCCTTTAGTAGTATCAAAATTCTGATCTAGATACCTGACAAAATCATCCAAGGACTTTTGTTTGTTAGTCCTATGCTCGATCATGAGGTCTAAAATCCAAAAGATAAGCCCGCCTTTTGTATAAAAATTAGGAGTTCTAAAAGGGGTTTTATCTCTATCATAACCATCAACCCAACTTTCCAAACTACTCATACTTACGCTCATTGGAATTATGTCCATGTTGTGTAAATAATTTTGTATCTCCTCAGCTTGAATTTTTAGTATTTCCTCTTCCTTAAACAACCCTGAAAGGCGGCTCAACTTATTTTCGTAATAATTAGTTAGTCCTTCACTCATCCAGTGCATACTTGATAATATTTCTTCTTCATATTGCAGGTCTATATATTCTTGAGGTAAGAACTTTTTAACATTCCAAGCATGGAAAAGCTCGTGAACTGTAGTCGTTAAAAAATACCTGTGAATCAAACTCATTTTAGTTTCATCTTCTATATGGCTATAGATTTGTTCACCTGGCCCCATTACAATAACTGTAGATTTAGTATGTTCAACGCCATGCATCATTGGTTTATCCACTACAGGATAAATAAAATCATACCTACTTTGCGGGAAATTTCCAAACAAATCCATGCTAGTTGTGATAATTTTTGTCATGTCTTGCAAAAACCTTTCTTGTGGTAGATTAATATTCCCTTCAAACCAGAAGTTAAATTTCACTCCTTCTATTTCACTATCTAGATGAAGCATATTGTTTGAGGCCAAAATAGGAGTATCGACAATTTGGTGATAATTTGAGGCTTTATAATAATATTTTGTATATTTTTTATACTCTGTTGATTTTATAGTTTGAGTTGTGAATTCAGTTTCATCAAGTTCTTCTAAAGTAGTTGCAACAGTTAAATCTTTAGTGGTATAAAGCATGATTTGAGCAGCGCCTTCAATTCTTTCTTTGACATACATCAGACAAGTTCCAGGGTTGATATACAGTTTATTGCTATCAACTGAGCACCCATTTCCAGCATCCATTGTATCGCTATAATACTCATATTCAACCTTAATAAGATCTGATTTATGAGTATTTATTTGCCAGATATGACTACCACTTTTAGTCCAATTTAAAGTATTTCCATCGGTATTTGTGACTTTAAAACCCCTCACTTTTTCTGCAAAGTTTTGGCGAGCGTACTTTCCAGGTCTCCAGATTGGAAGCCTAAGATCCAGTACACTTTCACTGAGGTTACTGATTTCAATTGTGATATTTAAAAAACGTGAGTATGGCTTTTGACTGCCTACAATGTATCTGATCATATTGATATTAAGCAAAGAATTTAAAACAGTTTTTGTAAACTTTGACAACAACTATAGTGACAAGTTCAATAGAGTATTATGGCCAAAGAGTTTAATTTTTGCCCGCTTTGTGGAAGTGACACTATTTATGAAGATTTCAAGCATCATTTTCTTTGCAAAAACTGTGACTACGAACAATATCTGAGTCCAAAACCTTGTGCCTGTGTAATCCTTAGAAATAACCAAGGACAAATTGGATTAAGTCTAAGAGCTAAAGACCCGCACAAAGGTACCAATGACTTAGTAGGCGGTTTTATCGACCCAGAAGAAGAAGCAGAAGAAGCAATGATCAGAGAAATAAAGGAAGAAATAAGCCTTGATATTGACCCAAAAAGACTCAAATATTTCACCTCCAAGCATAGCTACTACCAGTACAAAAACTGGATGTATTATACAGTAGCCTATATTTTTGAGCTTTACCTAACTGATCTTGAGGTTAAAAATATCGTTGCTAGTGATGATGTAGCAGGGCTCCAATGGTTTGAAGCAGACACTGTGCCTCTTGATAATATGGCACTAGTTGATGCGATTTTTCCGATGCGAAAGTATCTAAAAGAAAAGGCCTTAGTACCAAATGATTCAAGCCTTGAAGAACTAAGATTACAAATTGACAAGGTAGACACCGATATCATTGATCAGTTAGCCCTTAGAAATAGGATCAGCAGTCGAGTCGGAAAGTTAAAGAAAACTCAAAACTTGCAGATCAATCAACCTCAAAGATGGAACCAAAAACTACAGCAGTTGCAAGAATTATCCACTACTCATGGGATCGATTTTGCTATAGTTGAACAAATCTACAATCTCATTCACGGTCAGAGTAAAGATTTACAAAAATAGTTACCAATGCCCAAATTAATGCTAATTTTAGCAGATCAACTTTACTCTGAAATTCCTTTTGAAAATAATGGTGAGGTAGATTTTGTAATGCTTGAGAGCTTTGAATTATGTAACAGATTACCCTACCATAAATACAAACTTACCTTTATTCTAACCTGCCTTCGCCAATACAAAAACCATCTCAAAAATAATTATTCTAACTCTAAAATCCATTACTTTGATTTAGATCAAAAACAAGAATTTCCAGAAGTTTTGAAAAAGCTATCTTCAGACTATGACACTGTTTGCCATTTTGAAATCGATGATAAACCCTTTGCAAGTAAGATTGATAGTATACTTCAAGGCTTAGATTTAAAGATTGAAACCTTACCCTCGCCCAAGTTTTTGCTATCAAACTCAGATCAAAAAGATTATTATCAAAACCACAAACCAAAACGGACTTTGATGAATGATTTTTATATTTATCAGCGAAAGCGGTTGAATATCTTAGTTACAAAAGACAATTTACCGGTAGCTGGGCAATGGTCATTTGATGAGCAAAATCGCAAGAAATTACCAAAAACAATCCAGCCATCAAATCCAAATCAAAGTTATTCAAGCCCAGAATACATTGAGGTTTGTAATTCGATAAACAAGTTTTTTCCAGATAATGTTGGAAACCTACCTGAAACTAGCTGGCTTCCTACAAACCATGTACAAGCAAAGCAATGGTTAGGTGAATTTTTACAAACCAGACTGGCTCTTTTTGGTGACTACGAAGATGCTCTGACAAATAGGTCTGAAATAGTCTTTCACTCTGCTCTGTCTCCGCTTTTAAATAACGGCCTGATAACTCCAGATCAAATTCTCAAAGAACTGGAATATTATCTGCAAAGCAAGCACAGTTTTTCTATTTTTGAACCCAACACTAATGAGCAATTACCCGAACTTATAAATTCGATAGAAGGGTTTATACGCCAAATTATTGGTTGGAGAGAATGGATCAAAATGATGTATGATAACGAGTATAATGAAGATCTAAATGGTTATAATTTCTTTGCAGCCAAAAACCCACTTCCAAGCTACTTTTGGAAACTTGAGACTAATGATGCCGAGCTTAATGACAATTACCCCCTCGGCCAAGTTTTAGATAAAATAAACGATTATAGCTGGTCTCACCATATCGAAAGACTAATGGTATTGAGTAATTGGATGCTACTTAATGAATATGATCCAGTTGAATGTTTAGATTGGTTTAAATGTATGTTTGTAGATGCCTATGATTGGGTAATGGTGCCAAATGTAATCGGTATGGGGCTTTTTGCTGATGGTGGAATCTTTGCTACCAAACCGTATGTGGCAGGTGGAAATTACCTCAAAAAAATGTCAGACTATCCTGATTCTAAAATATGGGAAAAAATATGGACCGATAAATTCTGGCAGTTTCTATTAAAGCACCAAGAATATTTCAAAACCAACCCAAGAATGAATATGTTGATACAGGGGAGATTAAATAAAATGTAGGGGTATGCCTC
>JBBSJV010000026.1:0-15313 GCA_038256935.1 Patescibacteria group bacterium | reverse complement strand
CTGGCTCACAATCATCCTTCAGGCGATCTAACTCCTTCTAATCAAGACTTGGTACTTACATCTCAGATCAAAAAAGCCGGACAAATCCTTGGTATAGAGCTAGTTGATCATTTGATATTATCCAAGGAGGGGTATTATTCGATCGAAATCTCTGGACTTTAAAGTTGAAACGACATTATAAAGTTTTATATGTAATCCTGAACCAAACCCTGTCATCCTGAACTAGTTTCAGGATCTTACCCCAAAACTTAATAGACCCTGAAATAAATTCAGGGTGACAAATTGCGAACCAAAACCTGTCATCCTGAACTCGTTTCAGGATCTTACCCTCTAAAATTGACAAAATGCTATATTAAATATTTTAAAATACATAGCGTAATACTCAAACATGCAAGAATTTTATGTATATATAATGACTAACTATAAGCATAACGTTTTTTACATAGGAGTAACTAATGATTTAATTAGAAGGGTATATGAACATAAAAATAAATTGTTAAAAGGCTTTACTGATAAATATAAAATAAATAAGCTCGTTTATTATGAAAACACTGGTGATATTGTATCAGCAATTCAGAAAGAAAAACAACTTAAAAACTGGCATAGAGTCTGGAAACTTAATTTAATAAAGTCGAAAAACCCTGATTTTATAGATTTAAGTGAAAATAATTATCAATTTCCGATAGACCCTGAAATAAATTCAGGGTGACAAAATACTAACAACCCGCTGAAGCCTGTCATCCTAAACTCTCTCTTGTCATCCTGAACTCGTTTCAGGATCTTACCTGAAGTATACTCAACTAGACCCTGAAATAAATTCAGGGTGACACCATTATAAACTGAAATTTTAAGAACCATCCTACTTTAACAACTAACCTTGACAAAAGCCTCACTTGAGATAACTTTTGCTATTGATAACATCCCTTATGTCAAAGAAAAAAAATAAGAAGTCGGTAGCAAATAAAAATGCCGTCAAATCGGATAAAACTAGCCATAAAAATGCTAAAAATAAAACTGAGAAAACCTCCAAAAAAGTATATAAAGATGATTTTTTAGGAAAAGATATTGATCTATCCCAGACCCCTTTTGAAGTATACCAAGATGTGCGTAACTCCAACCTGCCTGTCCTTAGAGAGGCTTATGAACTGAAAAATCATAAAGATATTGTCGATCAAGAAGATTCTAAAATCGAGGATATTATCAGCCAAGAAGTAGATGAAGCTGAGCTTGAGGAGTTTTTAAATACAGTTAAAAAAGAAAAAGAAGAATTTGAAGGAGTAGTAAATAAAACGATTATTGATGAAAAGCTAAAGCATCCTATATATAGCCATGCAAAGCCAGCTAGAACAGGGCTAATGGGGACAATAGCTGATGTATTTGAAAGTGATATTTTATGGTATAGTGTGACTTTTTCACTGGTACTTGGTTTAATATTTTTCTTTTTCAATGGGCTTCAACCTTTACTTTTGGCTAATTATCTCACTCAGTCCAAGCTCCAAGCACAGTCTTTGGAGTCTGATTATTCATCCAAAGTCAGTAGCTATTTCACTACTCAAAACAATCTGGTCCAGAGATTTGATACCTATAATCCAACTCTACTTTGTAACCAACAAGAATTGTACATTAATTTCGAAGAAGATCTCAATCAAGCTGAAAGAACCAAGAATTCATATTTCCCAAATAATGATCTGATCAGTAACCCAAGCTACAATAACTTTTTCTTAGATGAAGTGGATACTGAGTATTTAGTAGTAACAGATGCTTACAAATCAAACTTGCAAAAATACCAAGACAACTCACAAGACTTGATCTCAACAGTCAATTATCTTGAGTTTAGAAATACTATTCTCAATATCTGCAAGGCCTTGTCAGAGCAACCTAGAAACCTACAAGAAATCACTCTAAAATGTAGTGAGTTTGCCTTGTCTTTAAGCGAATTAGAAAGTATGGGCACTCCTGTTTTTTATCCAGACATAGAAGAAAGTATTGAGTCCATTCAAGCCAGCTGTCTAGCCCCAAATGAACTGAATCCTAGTCTTTTTTATCTAACTGTAGATGCTGTAATGTTTTATAGACCTTCATTTGATGCCGTTAATGCTGAATTAATTGAGCTTAATAATGACTTTGAAAGCAAATACAATACTTTTATGCTAGAAATGGATCGAATCTATGATGACAAGATCTCATTGTTTGGATTATGGTATATTATGAAGTATGATCTTTCCTAAATTATACAATACTACTGACAAAAAAATAGACGTATCTTCTCGCCGTCAATTGCTACTTGCCCACAGATATTATCTGATCAAAAAACAAGTCCAAGTTCTTCTCAATCAACTGCTAGGGTACAATCAAGAAATGGAGGATAAAGCTTGGTTTATAAAATTTGAAGGTAATCAAATCCTTTTAGATTTTAGGCGTCTTAATCCGATGTATAGAGTCTTGATTAAAACTCGCCAGATTGAACTAGAAGCAAAATTACTAACTTGGCAGAAAACTCAAGTGATTTTTTCAGATTCTACCAATTTCAAATTTTGTTTATGATTTCAAATGCTCAATCCGAGCCTGAACTAATCTATACAAAGGTGATGGACTTAGACATTGCTTATAGAGTCTATCAAACAGGCTTTAAACCTTGGTTATTGATACTACACGGCTGGAATGAGTTAGGTATGCAGTCATGGCTTCCTGTAGCCAAAGATTTGTCTCAAAACTTCAATGTAGTGGCTATCGATCTTCCAGCTTTTGGAAAGTCTCCAGATCCTAAAGAGGTTTGGAACACAGATGGCTTTGCTGATTTTACTATTCAGTTTATAAGTTTTCTTAAACATAAATATGATTTTAGTGAAATTGATCTAAATATAGTAGGTCATTCCTTTGGTGGTAGCATTGCCTGTCTGTTGGCCTCAAAAATTGACTTTAAAAACTTAGTTTTAGTAGCTCCAGCAATTTATAGAGCAAAGCCTAGTAGGATCAAACAAAGTGTCATTAACTTCTCTCAAATTATATCCAGTCTTTTTAAACCATTTCAAAATTATAAAATTTACAAAAAACTACGGAAATCATGGCAAAAATTGGTAGGAGGTAGAGATTTTAGTAGAACCGATGGTATAAAATCAGAAATTTTTAAAATCGTCGTTTTAGATACTATAGATCAGGAAATATTGCACGCAGTTACAGCTAGGACACTACTGGTATGGGGTCAACAGGATTCCTACACACCATTCATATATGCAAATAAACTTCAATCTCAAATCCCAAATGCCTCATTAATTAGCTATCCAGATATCAACCACGGAGTACATATACATAACCAAAATCAGCTAGTGCAAGATATCTTTGACTTCTGTCAAAAACAGTAACAATACAAAGTATAACCACTACATATAGGGCATACAAACTTTAGTTGTATTCTGTATATGCCCTTTGACAACTAATATGGCCTATGGATATTATTAATAATAACAATCTTACATGACTCTTACCGCCATGCAGCACTACTGGCCACTAGTACTTAGTAACTTAAAAAATACTTTGCCATTGAGTCATTTCAATACGTGGTTTAGTGCGGTAAAGTTCAAGGAATTATCTGATGATGGTCGCAAAATCACCCTAATCGTACCTTCCCAGTTTAATAAAACCTACCTGCAGTCCAAGTTTAATTCCCAGATTCGAGAAGCAGTCCAAAAATATTACCCAAATGTTGTCCACGTCGAGTACGTTGTAGAAGTTGAAAAAGATGAAGAAAAACCCCAGAGTCAATCAGCTATAGAGTTTAGCGTTACAGAAACTGATGATGAACTAGATATTGTAACCAAACCAAAATTTGCTAAACCCAAAAATCTCCATAACCTCAATCCCAAATACACTTTTGAAAACTTTATCACAACCAATTGCAATGAACTGGCTGTAAAAGTGGCAAAATCTATCGCTGCCAAACCAGGACAACTCTACAATCCAGTTTTTTTATACTCTGGGGTTGGATTAGGCAAGACTCATTTACTACAAGCTGTTGGACACGCTGTGCTTGAAAAATTCCCTAGCTATCAGGTCCGCTATAGTACTTGTGAGCAGTTTTTCAACCTTTTTCTAAGCTCCGTACAGCAACGCAACAATCAGTCCTTTAAGGAGTACTTTAGAGACGTTGACGTTTTACTTATCGATGACATCCAATTCATCGCCGGCAAAGAAGCCACTCAAGAAGCCTTTTTCCATACTTTTAATGAATTGCATCAGCAAAACAAACAAATTATTTTAACCTCTGATAAACCACCAAAATCTCTGGGTGCTATTGAAGAAAGATTGATCTCTAGATTTGAATGGGGTATGGTAGTTGATATCTCCAAACCAGAATTAGAAGATAGGCTAAACGTTTTAGATCACAAACTCAAACAACTCAATCTAAACCTGCCTCAAGAATATTTAATAAGGATTGGTGAAGCAGTAAACACCAATTTCAGAGATCTGGAAGGAGTTTTAAACAGATTGCAGGCTAGATTGCAATTGATTCCTGGAAAACCGCTTGAAACCTACGAATTAGAAAAAGTATTATCCAACTTCTCAGGGTCTTTACCTATCAAAATCAATATCCCTTCAGTTTCCGCTGGGCCAATTGAGTTAATCGATTATATCTGCCAAATTACTCATGTCTCCAAAGAGGAACTTTTAGGAAAGTCACGCCAACAAAACATCGCTCAAGCTCGCCAGATTGCTATGTATGGAGCCAAAGAATTCTTACATCTTAGCTACCCAGCTATTGGTAGTATTTTCAAACGTGATCACACTACTGCTTTGCATGCTTGGCAAAAGATCCATGGATTGCTCGGAAAAGATGCTTGGGTTACCAAAATTGTAGATACTTTGAGAGTCAAAATGATTTGACATAGCGGGCTTTCTAAGATTGACTAATCATGTAATGAGCACAGGTGTAAAGTTTCAACCCATCGCGTCTTCTAGGGAGCTATACAAGTATGCTCAACCCAGCTTTATAGCGGAAACCTTGGAGTATGTATTTTACTTCTTGAGGATTTTTCTCTCGATTACACTTCTGTACGCATTTATCAGAACCAGTGTTTTTGATCTTGTCGGTGTCAGTGGAAAATCCATGTTTCCAACCTACAATGAAGTCACAACCGATGACGCAATTTATATCGACCAGTTTACACCTATTTTTAGTGACTACCAGCGAGGGGACGTCATCGTAATCATCGCCCCAGAGCAATGTGATAAAAACAAAACCCTGTATATCAAAAGAGTCATTGGTCTGCCAGGAGAGCAAATTGCTATTGAAAATGGAGAAGTCTTTATCATCAATAATGAATTTCCAGCCCCAGGTGTTCCCTTAGATGAAACTGCTTATCTCAAACCTGAAGTTAAAACCTACAAAAAAGCCAATCAGCCCGATGGATTAAGACATCTAGAACCTAGATTAGAAGAAAATGAATATTATTTTTTGGGTGATAATAGGCCAGGTAGTGCCGACTCTAGAATCTGCGGACCGATCAATAAAAACTTGATCCTTGGAAGGGAGTTTTTTAGACTTACTCCGACTTTAAAGCGTGGCTGGTTTACAAAGCCTGAATATAACATCAGTAATTTAGAATAGTATGCAATTTGTTGATATCAACCCTAAACAATGGAGAGAACTGCTTGCAAGTAACAAGCCTCCAACTTTTCTTCAAAGCATAGGCTGGGGCGAGTTTAATAAATTGATGAAAAACAAAGTTTATTACAAAGGCATTCAAGATGAATCTGGTAATATCCTATCCACGGCTCTAATAGTCAAAATAAAAGCCAGACGCGCTTCTTTTCTATTGGTTCCACACGGTCCTCTTTTTTATAATGACAGTGATTACTACGATTTAGAATTAAATAAATTTTGGCTTAACAATCTAAGTGAGCTGGCAAACCAGGAAAATTGTAGCTTCATTAGACTTCAACCAATAATTGATGAAGGTAGTAAGGCTGATGATTTGTTTAGAAAATTAGGACTGAAAAAAGCTCCCTTGCACATGCACACTGAGCACACTACGGTCTTGGATCTTGAGCAAAGTGAGAAAGATTTGCTAATGGGGATGAGAAAAACTACCAGACAAATGATCAAAAAAGGTCTGAAGTTTATAGACTCCAAAGAACTATTTGTAGATTTTCCAAAAAGAATTAGCAGTGAGATGTGGGATGTGTATGAATCCACTGGCAGAAGAGGTCAATTTGTAATATACTCAGAAAATTATCTCAAAAACGAATGGGAAACTTTTAGTAAAAATGAAAAAGCTCAGCTAGTCATTATCCGTACCAAGGATCAGTTATTGTCTTGGGGAATGGTCATTGTCAGTAACAATAGAGCCTATTATCATCAAGGTGCTAATATATTAGATAAACGGTATCCAAACTCTTATTTGTGTCAGTGGTATTGTATCCAATTTGCGATGCAAAACAAAGCCTTGACTTATGATTTTTGGGGAGTGGCACCAAGTGATAAACCAAAGCATCCTTGGGCAAATATTAGCGTTTTCAAGAGAGGATTTGGAGGTAGTGATATCATTCACGCTCCCGCTCAAGATTTGATCCTCAAACCCAACTATTGGCTGAGTTGGCTGCTTGAAACATATAGAAGCTATAAAAGAGGATTTAGAAGCTAGTATGAAAACTGTTATCATCGCCTTAGTATTATTTATTGGAGGGACATATTTGATCCAAGCCATTCCATTTTCAAATCAAAGCACTGACCCTGTCCAAAACATAGTCGACACCAGCATTGAAACCAGTCAGAAATTGCAAGATAATTTTGATAATAGTCTGTGTATAGATTTCAAGAACCAAGATTGTGATTACAAGTCTTTGTTTTATGAAGTTGATGTGGAAGGTAAAGAGCTATTAAATGGAGCTGGTAAGGTTTTTATTTTGGATCCATCTAGTAGTGGATATAGTTATCAAGTAGGCTTGCCGTTTTCGGTGGAATCGCCGGATAAATTTCAGTTTTTTACAATGAATGAGCTTGTAAATTTGGAAAAAAATAAAATCGGCGATAAACAATTACTTTTTGCAATAAATGCTGATTACATCGATCTAGATGGTACTCCTCAAGGCCTCAATAGTAGGCAAGGGGAGATCTATAAAGGTTTATTTGCTGATACAAGATCTAGTTTTGGCTTATCTAGACCTGATCAAAACGGTAAAATAACTCCTACAATTGCTCAAGGTCTAAGAGCCGATGTGGATCAAAATTATTTTTTAGCTGGTGGAAATGGAAGATTTTTTAGGGGTAAACAGTTTATAGATATCTGTACAGCTCTCGGTGAATTTGCTTGTAGCCAAGTGACAATCCGCTCCATGGTGGCTATCACTGATCAAGGCTATGTCATTTTCTCAGTTTATAATGACTCCCTAAACCCCTTAACTCCAGATAAATTTCGAACCTATTTTACAAATATCGCTCTTGATAATGAGCTTGGTAGCATTCAAGATGCTATGCTGTTTGATGGGGGAAGATCCCCTGCTATGTGGTATGGGGGTGAGTGGAAAATGCAAAGTTCGGGCCCCATTGGCTCAGCCTTTTTAATATATTACTAATGTTGTATAGACTGTTTTCACTTTACCCAAATTTATTTAATTCCTTTGAAAGCGAGTCTTTGATAGCAAGAGCTATTGCCAGAAATATTATCGCTGTAGAAAAAGTTGATTGGAGAGAAAAATACGGTAAGGGTAATTACAATCAAGTCGATGACAAGCCTTTTGGAGGGGGTAGTGGAATGGTACTTCAAATTGAGCCAATCTATAAAGCCCTCAAAGCTCATGGAGCAGTTTCTCCACTTTTTAAAGCCCCCAAAGAATTAACGCCCTACACCAGAGTGCTTCCTAATAACCAAGACTTTTTTAATCACTGGCGCAATACTAATATTAATAAAGTGACAATCTCTATGACCCCAAGAGGGTTTACTTTCAATCAGCAAATTGCCCAGTGGCTAAGCTCTTTTAATCAAATCAATATTGTCTGCGGTAGGTTTGAAGGTTTTGATGCAAGACTCAGTGACTGCGTCGATCTTGAAATATCAATGGGTGATTTTGTCTCTAATGGCGGTGAAGTGCCTGCAATGTTACTTATGGAATCAGTGTCTAGATTGATAGATGGGTTTGTAACCAAAGCTAGTTCTATAGAACACGAGTCATTTTCTAAAAGCTTAAATAATTATAGCGAGTATAGCCAGTTTCTAAAGGCCCAAAAATCAACTCCAAAACCTATTTTGCAAAACAATTTATTTGACAACAACGACTGGTTTGAAACAAAGTTACCAAGGCTTGAGCACCCACAATTTAGCAGACCACAAATTTGGCAAAACAATCAAGTACCTCCTTTTTTAGTAGAAGGAGATCACAATCAAATTCATTCATGGCGCAATAAATGGTATGCAGATTAAACCCTTACTCGAGATAAATCTACTTCAATATAATTCTAATTATAAACAATTTTTAAATTCATGTAAGGACCATTTAGACGGTTTTACAATCATCAATAAAAGTCCTTTTGACCAACCTATTGATATTATCGAAGATCTTTTTAAAGAGTTTTCTTGTAAAAGAATCATCCCCCACCTCTCTCTCAAACAAAACTATCAGGGTAGTGCCAAGGCTACTTTTGAATTTTTAGAAGAAAGGTTTTTAGAATACCAGCAAATAAATCTCAATGAATTATTTATTGTCAGTGGGATGCCTAGAAGAAGCTTGGATTCACTGAATTTTTTGGACCAGATTAAGCCTTATCCTAAATTAGATCTAGCCATTGCTTATAATCCATTTTTACCTAGTTTTGAAAGTAAATCCTTAGAAAACAAAAGGCTTGAAAATAAACTAAAAAACCCCTTTGTCAAAACTGTTTTTATTCAACTTGGAGAAGACCTAAAGATTCTAAGACAAGCAATTGATCATATAAAATCCACCAACCCAGAAATAAAAATCGTGTTTGCAGTATTGAATCCATATGCTACGCGGATTATTTCTTCATTCAAATTAAGACCTTGGTGCGGAGTTTATTATTCCCAACAGTATTTATCAGATAATGATTATAGAATAAGCTTTACAAAGGATTTATTACAAGCAATGGAGCAACAAGGCGTGCAGGTATTATTAGAATTCTACTCAAAATTAGAAGATGTTAATTCAACGCTTGAGCTTATTAACTAATAACCTAGCTTCCAAATAAAGCAAAAAGAAGCAATGTAAAAATTTAGTTTGCAATAGCAATTATACTTGATTTTATTGACATAGCAAGGATTATCACTTATTCTTAAAAAATCGTTTTATATAATCTATGGCCAAGGAAAAATCACAAGCAGCAAAAAAAACTGCCTCAACAACACCAAATAAAAAACCTGTAGCAAAAAAAACTACACCCAAGACTTCAGCTAAACCAGCTAAAGAAAAAAAAGTTGTTACTAAAATTACTGCAAAACCAGCAAGCAGTACAACTTCTAAAGCAAAAAAACCTGAAGCTACTAAGGCAGTTAAAAAAACTACTCCAAAAACTCTTAAACCTGTCAAAACTTCAAAACCTAGTGAAGTCAAAAAAACAGTAAAAAATGAAACTGTTAAATCAGATAAGCAGTCCAAGAGCGCAGTTCACAAAGTAGCAAATCACCCATTTACTAAAATCATTTTAGCTTCGTTACTTTCGATTGCTTTAATTATTATTTTGGTTGGTTCTGCTTTTCTGATCTTTAGAAGACTAGATGTTTTTAACAAAGAAGAAGTTCAAGCAGATGACAGTAACGACGTAGTCATAGTTGAAGAGTGTAATCTAGCTATAAGATATAGTAAAGATCTACTTCCAGTTTATTTTGATCAAAGCAATGAAGATGCAGGTTTTGATACACTAAAAGAACAATTATCAGAAGTATTAGGAGATCAAATCAGTGTTTATCAAGTTGAATTTTTCAATATCGCAGCCAAGCAAAATGTAGGTGGTATGATCTGTTTAGGAGTTGAAGACAGAGAACTTAACAGTGACTTACTTTCTAGCTTAGTAACTAATTACCAAGAAAACTCAGGCTTAGAATTTAGTGAAACCTCAACAAGCATTAATGATGTTTCGGTTGTAGCTGAAGGAACAAAAAAAGCAAACTCTGATTTAGCTGCCAAAGTTTATTCAGTAACTATTCCAAACCAGACAGAAAGCACTCCAACTTTTTCATTCCTCATTTGGGATAACAGCCATGTACTATTAATTGGTAACCAAGCTGATGTTTCAGGTATCTCAATAAATAGATTAGATAGAGTAAATGCAACTAGCTCAGTCAATAAAGAAGATCTAAATATCGAAAATGCAGAAAGGATCATCCTTGGAACAGAGTCAGGACAAGAGCCTGCAGTACAAGGTCAAGAGCAAATGCAAGAAGAGCCACAAGGCCAAGCTCCTGAAGGAGTACAAATGCCATAGTGGTATAATAAATATTAAATTTTGAAGCGGTCCTACGGGGCCGTTTTTTGTTCTTTCCATTGAAAAATACACATGTTATTGCTAACTAAAATTGGTCATTTTGAACTAAAAAGTAATGCTTATAGATGTTAATTTTTTCGCTTACAAAACTGCATGTCACCCTGAATTTATTTCAGGGTCTTTCCCGTATTTAGAAAAAGAATAGATACTGAAACGAGTTCAGTATGACAAAAATTTGTCTTCGAAATTATCTGCATTTACAATCCTCAACTAGTTTCAGAATCTCACCCATTTTAAATATTCTCTGTGATAGAGTCAGGGAGCTTTGACTATTACCAAACTAAATGATAAACTAAATTAATTATTACAGCATGAATTTTGATCTAAGTGCCATTTTATTACCTTTTCTTTTAACTCTCTTTGCTGGAATGTCGACCATCATTGGAGGTTTAACTGTCTTTATTGGATCTAAAGAAAACAAAAAACTCCTCGCTCTTGGTTTAGGACTTAGTGGTGGGGTGATGATATATATTAGTTTGGTTAGTATTTATGCTCAGTCTGTAGAATTTTTATCTGAAACCAATACCCCTCAACAGGCTAATCTGTGGGTAATAGTAGCAATTGGAGTAGGTGTTATCTTTTCAGCTTTGATAGATCGAATAATTCCCCATATTTTTCATCTCCATACCAGTGAAGATACTAGTATCAAGGATCAAACTAATAAAGCAGAGTTGTACCAATCAGGTGTGTTTACAACAGTAGCCTTAGCCCTTCACAATATCCCGGAGGGTTTGATAACTTTTATGGCAGCAGTTGTGGATATTAGACTTGGTGTAGCCTTGGCTGTGGCCATTACACTTCATAATATCCCTGAAGGTATTTCTGTAGCCCTTCCGATTTACCATGCAACTGGAAGTAAGATAAAAGCTATTGGATATACCGCAATTGCTGGTCTTGCTGAACCCTTTGGAGCCTTACTTGCTATTTTAATATTTGGTAGTTTTCTCAGTAGTTTTTGGCTGGGTATTAGCTTTGCAACTGTTGCAGGTATTATGCTTTATATCAGTTTTGATGAGGTTTTACCTTCAGCCTTTCGTTTTGATAAAGGGCATGTGGCATTGTACGGAATTCTAGCTGGAATGCTAGTTGTGGCTTTGAGCGGAGCCTTAATTTAAATAATACATTATGGCAGGGGTATGCCTTTGGTTTCCCATGGGGTAAATAGTAAATAAACCTTTACTGTTCCATATATGTTGCGCCCTTACAGGGCTTGGAGGTATGGGTTGTCCGTATAGTCCACAGGGCTTCACCCTGTGCTAGTATATTACGCCCCGTTAGGGCTTTTAAGTAAAAGTAATATTTGATTTTTTACCCTGAAAGGGTATTATACCTCAGCGATGGGTACAGCCCTTCGAATATGGAAACCATTCCACTTCGAAATGACAGCATTTTTAGATATTCAAAATTGAACCTTCAAAATTGATTGAAAATATATAATTAAATCATTCAAAATTACCATTACTTGCCCAAAACCTGTTCTTAATTTTTTATACTAACTGTGAATAATATCTGGAATAATTTAAAACATCCAATCTTAGCCTTAGCACCTATGGAGGAAGTTACTGATACAGTTTTTCGAAGAGTAATGATGGATACTGGGAGGCCTTCTGTGATGTTTACTGAGTTTACAAATTGTGAGGGTGTTAATTCTATCGGTCAGGCAAGGGTCATTCACCGCCTTGAATACATGGAGCCAGAAAAACCTTTGATTGCTCAAGTCTGGGGCATCACTCCCGAGGATTATTACAAAACTGCCAAGTTAATTCTAGAAATGGGCTTTGATGGGCTTGATATTAATATGGGTTGCCCTGTCAAGAAAGTCATTCAGCAAGGGGCTTGTTCGGCACTTATAAAAAACCATAACCTAGCAAAAGAAATAGTAGCAGCTACAAAAGAGGGATTGGATGGAAAAATCCCACTTAGTATAAAAACTCGAATTGGTTTTAACACTATCGATACAGAAAAATGGTGCGGATTTGTCTTATCAGAGCTAAAACCAGATGCCCTGACTATCCATGGGCGCACCGTCAAAGAAAAATCTAGCGTAGCCAATCATTGGGAAGAGATTAAAAAAGTGGTGGAGATCAAAAACTCACTTGGTCTTGATTTACCAATCATTGGTAATGGAGATGTTCTAAGCCTTTCTGAAGCCCATGAATTAATCTCTGAATATGGCCTAGATGGAGCTATGATAGGAAGAGGCGTGTTTTCAAACCCTTGGATATTTAACTCCAATTACAAATCAGACAAAGAGGGTAAGATCTGGAAATTGGTAAACGATATTTGGCAGGAAGTAACTGTAATTGAAAGATTAGAAACCCTCAAAAAACATGTTGATTTGTATCAAAACACTGGGGAGATAGAAGAAAATATCAGCCACTGAAAAGATTTTTCAAAATATACATCCAAGGTTTTGCAGGGGCAGGGCAGATCAGAGATGAGCTCATGAGAACTAATAACTACGGCGAGTTTAATAATGTTTTTGAGCAGATACTGCAAGGAATCGCTTAGTCTTTATAAATATCAGTTTTTAAATTTAATCAAAAAAATTAAGAGCTAATATATTTTAGATTTTACTACGATATCTTTGATAAATATGAAAGAGTTTTATTGCTTACCTGATATTATGCACTTGTCACCATGAATTTATGGGGTTTCCCTGAAAATTTATAATTTTGAGGGTGGTTTCATTTCAGGGTCTTTTTTTTACTCAGTCCAAGTAAAAGATTCTGAAACGAGTTCAGAATGACAAAAATCTCCAATGAATAAAAGTGAATAATTCTTACATTTATATGTAATCATACTATGAGCTGATGTATATGTGGTCCGCACTTTTGATCTATAGCAATGCATAAGTACAAAACTATTATTGCTTTGACATAACCACAAATAAAACCCATACTGTTCTATAAGAATCAGCTATGTTCAGAAAAAAAATCTTGCTTTTAAATATCATTTTTGTAGTATTGGGATTGACTTTAGTTGGCTTTGGCATTTTTGTTAATTTTAATAATACCAAAGCAGTTAGTAATGCTGGTAGTGATGCCTCTGTAAATACTTTATCCAATGGGTTGAGAGGAGAAATATATCTTCAAAATAGTGATCTGAGTGAAGATGTGGAGTCTCAACTTGTTCTCGATGTTACTGAATCTGAACCTAGTTTACAAGGTTTTCAATTAGAAATAAAGCAACCAGAAAACTTTATGTTGTATTGCAATGGAGCTGATTACTCCTCATCGCAAGCCCCCACAGTTGTAAATTCCTATCTCTGTACTAACACAGAAAATATTTTAACTATTACTTTAGATCTTCAACCAACACCACCATTTAAAATCCAGATCCGTTCCTTAAACAGAGAACAAGCAGATAAGGTTAATTTAGATTACAGTATCAACAATAATCAAGGAAATATAGTTCAAGATCAGCTCATGGTCATCAACAATAAGCCAACAACAGAAGCATCAAGCATTGATATTAAACTGATTTTCTATGTTGTTTCAGCGGTTTATGTATTAGCTTTGATTACATATTTAATTTATCTAAAAAGGACTGCAAAACATTAAGTTTATGAAATTTTTAAATCTACTTTTGGTTTTTATTTGGTTAGCTTTTATAAGTTTTAGCCCAGTTAACGTCCAGGCTCAAACCCAGGTTTTATTATTGCCTCCTGAGTTTTTAATTGTAGAGCCGGTTAGTGGTAGCCAAAGTAGTTTTGGATTGAGTGATTTTAGCTTATCAGTATCAGGATTTAATTTGTTACAAAATGGAGCTACTTGTGCTATTGAAATCAGACAAGCAAGAGTAGATGGAACTGTGCAAATCACAAATGCCAATCAAAGTTATAATAACGGAGCATGTAATTTGAGCCTGCCAGCAAGTCAGCAAATCAGTAATGAATTAGACATTACCCTTAGAGTAACTAACACTGATCAAAAAGTGTATGGGTTGGATTTTAAATATTTCTTTACTTCAGGCTCTGATTTGTTCATTGACCCAGATGTTTATGAGCTTCCTGATTCTAGCTTGTACAACCGCCCAGAAATAGAAATCACAGTCAAAGATAGAGACCTAACTCCAGGAAAAACCACTACTGTCCAATATAGTTTTAGAAATCTTGATAATTTTACAATCCGTGATTTTGAATTGGAGTCTAATCTTAGTCAAAATGCCAGAATAATCTGTGATAGTTTCAGTTTTACTGATCAACCTTTGGATGGTTTTACAGTTTATAACCCTTTTAACCCAATTAAGCTTTTGGCAGCTGAAGGTGATAACGCAGAGTGTGATGGAGATCTTAAATTTAAAGCCAATATAAAAGATATAAAGGTAGGGCAGGTGACTAGGCTCAATTTTGATATAGAAGTTACAGCCACTGGGGATTTATCATTTAACATATTAACAAATCTTGATCAGGGAAGAATCGCTTATCAATCAGAACCGATTGAAATTGTAGATAACTTTCAAGCTGAAACTAATAACTCAAATTTCTTTTCTCAAAATCCAGTTTTTGCCTTTAGTATTATTGGTTTAGTAATTACTTCGATCGCAGCTGGAGGAGGGTACTATTATTGGAAGAAAAAGATCAAGAAAGAAGAGTAGGGGAAAGCCTTGGCTTCCCAATGTGTTAATAATTTTTAAATCCACAAACCCTGACAGAATTGACTTGTCACCCTGAATTCATTTCAGGGTCTGAGAGAAATTAGAATAAGGTTAAAACCCTGAAACTGGTTCAGCATGACAACAATATAATTTGTAAGTGAATAAGTTGGCATATACAATCCTTGTTATTTATTGTCACCCTGAATTAATTTCAGGGTCTTT
>JBBSJV010000025.1:0-15475 GCA_038256935.1 Patescibacteria group bacterium | reverse complement strand
GTTAAAATCAGAAGAGTATATAATCAATAACCCAAAGTATATTTTATTAGGTAAGAGACTAATTATTCCAAACCCTGATTATAATGCAGAAGCTGTTGTTAAGCAAGAAAATACACCCTCACCAGTTAATCTTAAAGAGTTAAGTAGTGATCTAATATTTGAGCTTATTCAGGATCTAACAATTGATGACTTAAGATCTTCTTTAGTGGGAGATGATGGTAAGCTAAAGGTTAGTTTCAATACAGCTATTATAAACTTATTATCAAGTAATTCGGAAATAATCACAGGTAAAAATTCTAATTATAAATTAATTAAAAGTTTACTAACTGAGTTGGTTGAAAAAGGGGATAACTCGTTTGTTTTAAATGATGAATCAGACTCAGCAAGTCTAATTGAGATATCATGGACTTTAGATGAGAGAAATCAAATCATGTTTACATTTTCACCAGATTTAAATTATATATTTCAATTCGAAGATGATGCCATTGAGCAATCTTCTACTGAAAGAAATGAAGGTAAAGTTTTTTCTCTTTTTGATTATATAAAATCTTCTCACTCAGAATATCTGAATAACGAAATAAAGTTGCTGAATACAAAATTAGTGGTAAGAAGCATGCTTAGTAAAGTTGTCTCTTTGTGGTTTGTACCCTCTATTTTTATTTTAGATGCTCTTGATAAAACTTTTACTAGAAATGATTTTTGGACTAAGTTTGAACAAACATATTCGAATCCCGATAATAAGCTTCCAGATGCTAGTACCTTAAAATATATTATTGAACTATATAGGCAAGTGAAAACTGACAATGAGGATTTGAAAATAATGGATGAACTTTTTAAAAGTAAACAAGGTAATACTAATTTAACTTACAAAAACAGAGAGTTTTTTAAAATAATATTTATTGACTTGTCCGATAGCTCTATTCGTTTACATTCTCCAAAAAATGATTAATGAAGGTTATAAATTTTATTACTTGCAAAAGTTTGGTTTTTTGTAGTTACTGAAATTATACAATGGCCATGCAAAACTATGACACAAGCAAGTAGACAAAATTGGGTTGATTATTTAGTGTTAGGATTACTACTACTTTTGGTGGTTTTGCTTGCTGAAAGCATAATCCTTGGATACTTACATATTTACAATGCAGTTGTAACAAATAGACCAGATTCGCAATTACAATTAATTGACAATCAACCCACACCAAATCCTATTCAAGAATAATTTATAAACTATGAGCCAATACACAGTACTTTTGTTTTACAAATACACCACAATTGAAATCCCCAAACGTGAGATGAAATTGCAAAAGCGTAAATGGGATGAGCTAGGGTTCAAAGGTCGCATGATCATTGCTGGTGAAGGAGTTAATGCCACTTTGGAAGGGGAGTCTGAAAAAGTAGAAGAATATGTAGAATGGATGAGTCATAGACCAGAATTTAGTGACGTACACTGGAAAAGAGGCGGGGGGACAGGAACAAGTTTCCCAAAAGCCACTGTCAAAGTCCGCTCCGAGATCGTCAGTTTGTATCTTGGAGAAGAAGACCTCAATCCAAATCAAGTGACAGGTAAGTATCTAGATCCAGATGATCTTCATGACTGGATCCACAGCGATAAGGAGTTTTATATCGTGGATATGAGAAATGATTATGAATACAAAATAGGCCATTTTGAAAACTCGTTTTTATTTAAAACCATGCACAATTTTAGAGACCTACCAAAAGCTATCAAAGAGATCGAGCATCTCAAAGACAAAACCGTCGTTACTGTTTGCACGGGAGGGATCAGATGCGAAAAAGCTAGTGGGTATTTGGTAAACAACGGTTTCAATGAAGTCTATCAACTGCAAGGGGGTATTCATAGTTACCTAGAAAAATATCCAGGAGACGGGTACAACGGCAAACTCTATGTCTTTGATGGTAGAGTGGCTGTTGGCTTTAATGCCCCAAACCCAAGTAAAGAATCAATCGGAAAATGTGACGTTTGCAGTAAACCCACAGAAACCTACGCTGATTATTACACATTAGAAGGCAAAAGAATGCACGGCCTGCTGTGTGAAAATTGCGTGGAAAACGGAGCAGTGAGTCTTGATCAATTGTTCCCTGCTATGAAAAAGGAGAGAGTTTAGCAAAGATACTATTTTTTTCTGTCATGCTGAACTTGTTTCAGTATCTAAAAATATATTGTTCTACTTTATATTCAGTTAAGTTTCATCTTAATTTAATTTTGAACTTTGAGATACGAACTCTAAATCAATTACCGGTTCATCGTTTTCCAAGCTAGATAAATTAAAATGCATGAGCATATACATTATTCCCGCCCTTGCTAATTTCAGTGACTTATTTGCTAAAAAATTAAGTTCAGAAAAATGGACTGACTCATGATTAGGTGTTTTGGTTATTAAACTACCATCTTTAAAGACTTTCAAGTGTCTATGGGCAATTGAATTTCTAATCATTTTTAAATCTTTATAGATACCATCTTCGTCATTCATATCACATCTTAGGTCGTAAAGGGCTAACAAATACTTGTTTTCATTACTATTTATCCTATCATTTAGAAATTTCTTATTCTGAGAATTAATTTCTATTTCTTCAATAAAAAATTTTTTATCTTTACTCCAAGTAATATTTTGCAAATTCTCATTACTATTATGATAAATGTTTAATGCAACCATAATTTTATCAAAAATATTATAAGATTCTTCAATTACGGACTTTAACCTACGAACATTAACTCCATTGTATAGCCCAGCTTCAAACGGGTGAGAAAAGTAGTCAGCCATTAAATCTATCTCATTTTCCAAATTTTGTTGTTCTTTTGTAGATTCAAATAATTCTAAAGTAAGGTAAACATAACTTTCTAGTATCTCTTTAATAATTGAATTAAGGTTTCTGTCATCAAACTTAAGGTCCGTACACATGCTCAATGGAACATTGAAAGTATAACCAAAAGCATCATTAGCATCAAAAAAACAGTAAGAAATAAAAAGGTTTTTTTCTGAAACAAAATGAACAAATTTGTCTATTTGCTGATTTGTAAATTTGTACTTCTGTGCAACAAATTGTGAATTTATTAAATTTTTGGGTAAATATGATTCGCACCATGCTATTTTATTTCCAAAAATCTTATCTGAATTTAAAGTTCCATGTTTTTTTATACTTTTAACAACTTTTTCAGAATTTTGTAATTGAATTAATCTGTCTCTACAATAATGAATTATACTCCATGCTGATGATAGGTGGTGTTTTTTATTTTTATACTTATTATATATTTTACCAAGTTGCTCAGCATAAGTTACTAATAGATCTATACGTTTTAAATGAGCAAGACCAAAATCTTTATCCAAAAGTATAACATTATCTAATAAATCAATTGCTTCAAAAACTCTTCCAGTCTTATTACCAATTAATGAAGCAAGACTAGACATGGCTTTTTTGTGTGAATCCCCACTTTCAGCTGTTAACCATATTTTTTGGTATCCTCTTTTCGTTTTATTCCACATTCTTGAATTTCTTGGCTGAGGTAAATCTTTTAAATCTTGTTTTAAAAACATCTGTTTATCCAGAATTATGTCGTATCCTCTAGTTAAATTAAATAAAATATCCACTCTAATTTTTTTTGATTCAACATTTTTTATAAGTTTTTCGAAGCCTTTTATACCTTTATAAACTAAATTTAGCTTACTTGTATAATCACCAGCATCAATAAGAGTCGCATATAAATTCATTTCATAACTATTATCGGGAAAACGAAATCCATTCTGTTCTAATATACTTATATATTTACTTATCCTTGCTTTAATTTCTTCATCGGAATTTAGATTTCCTAAGTCATTAAGTATATTTGGATCATAATCGTATTCGTTTTTATACATATTCAGTTTCTGAAATATAAAGTAAATTAATATTTTCAATTAATCGCTATATTTGCAAGAATCATATGATAATTGACAAAAAAATCAAAAATCCTTAACAACGTTAGTATTATGTTTGATGAATTTAGTCGCAAATACGAATCTATCTTTCGTGTTTTCTTTATAATTTGGGTATGTTTTTGGGGAACAATAAATTTGTTTCAAGTACTTTTCCAATACGTAAGCTTTTCAACCACAAGTGATTTCTATCTTGGTCAGTGGTGGTTAAACAATGTAGGTAGCATTGTTGGAGTTGCAATTGGTATTTTCTTATTATTCTGGATGGCAAATGTACCTTCTAGGATAAAAAATCTAAAACTATTACAAATATTGGAGTAATGACAGGATTATTAGTCGTATACTATTTATTTGTCACTACAATCAACCTTATTGGAATTGCCTTTTTCGAGCCTGAAAAATTTGGTACTGAGTTTATCTTAGCCACAGCCTGTCTACTACCAAGTATCATTTTCATAGTGTTTCATATTGTCTATTTTGTGAATCTTAGAAAATACAATGAGGAGTTAACTTTAACTAGTACTGAAGCAGTCGTTAGTAAATAATACCTTAATAATTGACTTTATGCCGTGGCTTTGTCCACGGTTTTTTTTATTTTTGATATTTTACCTCGTAGGGGCTTTAGATGTCAAAATATTCATTTACAATTTCAGTGTCATCCTGAACTCGTTTCAGGATCCCCTAGTAATCTAAGTAAAACTTCAATTAAAGTATTCACAACGAATTATTAACTTAATCTAGGTTTATTTAAAAATTAGACTATGGTATTTAGTATTTTACACTGAGCATATATTAGCCACCACGGAGGATCCTGAAACAAGTTCAGGATGACAGAAAAAATTGTGTACGAATAATTTCACACTTACAGACCCTATCAAAAAATGAGCTTAAGACAAGATTATAGTCTCAAAAATCCAAGCAATTACAGTGCTTTGCCAAACTACAACTTTCGTGATATAATTTTAAGTAATGCAGAATATACCTTCGAACGGTTTTTGGGGATTGCCCGCAGATCTTGATCCTGAGGTCTGTTATTTTGGTGTCAAAAATGGGACTGAACCTGCCAGTACTTTTGGAATCTTGGAAAAGGATCGCCGCATCCATATGTACATCATTGGTAAGACTGGTATGGGAAAAACCACCATGTTAGAAAACATGATCTTACAAGATATTTATAACAACAAGGGGGTTTGTTTTATCGACCCTCATGGAGATTCAAGTGAGTATATTTTAGACAGAATCCCACTTCATAGGCGAACAGACGTGATTTATCTCAACCCCGCTGATCTAGAGTATCCAATAGGGCTTAATATCTTGGAAGACGAGCAAGAAGTTTATCTGACAGCCTCTGGGCTGATGGCGGTATTTAATAAAATCTGGTCAGGATTATGGTCAGCTAGAATGGAATATATTCTCAATAATACTTTATTAGCACTTCTGGAAACTCCTGGAAATACCCTTCTTGGAGTTATTAAAATGCTAACAGATGATACATTTAGAATCAGTACCGTGCAAAAGCTAAAAGATCCTGTTGTGAAGCATTTTTGGACACAAGAATTTGCCAAGTTTAATCAACGTTACAGGCAAGAAGCCATTTCTCCAATCCTGAATAAAATCGGGCAGTTTTTATCTTCTGAAATCATTCGAAACATTGTCGGACAAGCCAAAAGTACTATTCACCTGCGAGAAATAATGGATGAAGGAAAGATCCTGATTGTAAACCTATCTAAGGGAAAATTAGGAGAAGATAATTCTAATCTATTTGGGGCCCTGCTTGTGGCTAAACTGCAAATTGCAGCTATGAGTAGAGTCGATATTAGCGAGGACAAACGCAAGGATTTTTATCTATACGTGGATGAGTTTCAGAATTTTACAAACGACAGTTTTGCTACGATTTTATCTGAGGCACGCAAATACAAGCTCAACCTTATTTTAGCCCATCAATACATCGCACAACTTACAGAAAGTGGAAATCACAGGGTCAAAAACGCTATTTTTGGAAATGTTGGAACCTTAGTTAGTTTTAGAATCGGGGCTCCTGATGCTCCAGAGATCAGCAAAGAATTTTCAAGTACAATCAAACCAAATGAGTTAATCTCACTGCAACCACATGAAATCGCTATCAAATTATCAGTCAATGGAGATGTTACAGAACCGTTTAAAGCAAAGACTCTACAACCAATCTTTGAAGGACTAAATGGGAGTAAAGAAAACATTACCTCCCTATCTAGATTTAGATTCTCAAGGGGGCGAAAAGAAGTAGCAGCCACAATCAGTAGCATCTTTGAACCACCCAAAAAACCCCAAGATGAAAATAAAAAAACTAGTTCTAAAGCCAAAGAAAATTTAAAAGAAGAAGCTGAAGAGAAGCCCACTCGCAAATTATCAGAGGATACTAAGGATTTGAAGGTGGGGAAGAGGAAGAAGCAAAGCTAGACAAAGTTTAGTTAAATTCAATAAAATATAAATATGGCTACTTTAAAGACAAAGTTTGATGATGATAGATATCCTTTATTCTTACAATACTTAGATTCTCTTAAAGATCAGAAGGAGCCGGTAGTCATAAAAATTTTAAGTGATATTCCCATAAAAGGTGGAAGATTAATTGTGTTAGAATATGATCAGCCCGAAGAGCTTATTGATAGATTTAAAGCCGCTTACCCGTCAGATGTACATGCTGAAAATGAGGAAAGGAGTAAGAGACCACTTTTTGATAACGGTTTAAGTTAAAACACAATTCTAATTAGCTTGCATACACTCCAAAATAGTGATATAATAAAGCTAAACAAAAACAAAAAATGTTCTCAGTTGGTACTCAAAACCCGTTTTCTAATGGCCTGCAAGATTTGAATAATACCCAAAATGTCTTATCTGCTTGGCAAAATCAAGGACAGGGAGCTGCTACTGGGGCAATTGATCCTCAATTACAAGACAAACTAGATTTTACAAACCTTCTTGTAGCATCCATCATCGGGTTAGGTCTCAATGACATAATACCTCAAAAACGTGCTGAAATTATCGAGAAATGCTGGCAGATATATACATATTTTAACTATGGCTACATCGAGCAAAAGTATGGCAAACAAGAAGCTCTTAGAATTAAAGGTCATGCGAGCTATGATACAGATTTATCACTAAAATTCCCTCAGATTTCGCAGTATTTAAACGAAGCCACCTTAGCTTTTTTGCAAACCCTGGAGCAGGGGGTTAAAACTAAGACATCTGTATGATCGGGTTGAGAAATGAGGGAGGGTTTAGAATTACTTACTATCAGTCAACTACTGAGGGAGGTATGCCAGTTGCCAGTGTACCAAATCCTAAAACCCCAGATACGTTTACTCCAGCAATGGCAGGTTTGTCAGCTGAACAAGCTAAACAAATGCAAGTTCAAGCTAGAGATCAGGTTAACGGATATAATAATCTTGATGCCTTAGCTACTCAAACTCAAAATCAAGTAGCCGCATTATCAAATCAAGTCTTAGATAACCCAACTGCCTATCTGCAACAACAGGATTATAATTTAGAGACTCCCACCACCGATCAAAATCTAAACATCCCATCTGTAATTCCAGATCTGCAATCTCAAGTGGGTGGCCTAACTACAGATCAGCTTCAGCCTCAATTTAATACTCCAGAAAATCCTGCTCCTCAAATAGATCAAATTTCTGAGATTCCACCAGCTCAGATAAATCAAGCAATCGAAGGTCTTGTGAATGGAGATAATCCTGAGATACTAGAAACAGTTACTAAAGAAGTAAAAAAAGGAGCAATTGGTAAAATTAAAGATTGGCTTGCAAGTGACAATGGTAGACTTGATAAATTACCTCAGCAATGGCAAAGCCTATCCAATACTAAAAAAGCGATGATCGGGATTGCTTTGGCGACGGTTAATCTTCCCTTTGCCCTTGGTGGATTAGCACCTGGCTTAGTCTCGGCAATCCCACTTGTTCCAGCTGCAATTGCTCAGGGCGGGGTTGCAGGGACTGGATTATTAAGTGGCGCAGCAGCACTCGGTGTCAAAGCAGGGGCGATGGGTATGGTGGCAGGTGGTACAATGGAAACTGTGCTAAGTGGTAGTAGATCAGTTTTGGATAAATTTAAAGAAAAGGTAGATGGAGAACCACTCCCCCAAACCGCAGAAGACGTAGAGGAGGCGAGTGAATTGCCAACTGCCCAAAGTGTGGAAGCAGGGACGGGTTCAGAAGCTAATAAAACTGATTTCAAAGAAGTAATGCTAGATGCGTTAAAAGGAGATGAGATAGGCGATAATGAGGCGAAATCAAACTTAGACTCAAGCGCGGAAGGGGATCCTGATTTGGAGAGGCGAGAACAAAAAGCTGGTGAAGTGATTAGTCTTATACAAAAAGTTGAAAAGGTGGATTTGTCTAATATGGAAGGTGAGGGATCTAGTTCTGTATACACTTATGACGACATAGAAGTAAAAATCCGCATTACAAGTGGTAATGGTAGGGAAATCTCAGTTAGCCAAGAAGACTTTACTAAGGCCCTAGCTGATGGATCAGAAGAAAGACTTGATAGTTTAATTGAATTTATAAATAACGAATATCAAAATGAACTCAATCCAGTAGTAGAAGACAGAAGTAGAATTCGTGGGATTTTGGACCATGAACCATTAAATATTAGTGAATTAGATATCAATGTAGATCCTGTAGGTAAACATATAAGATCAGAATCAGAAGTCAAAAATAGATCTAAAGAAAGATTATCTCAAGCCAAAGATTATATCCAAAAAGCAGATGAAATAGAAGAAAGAATTTTTGAAACACAGCCATATATATTGGATTATAACAGTAAACTTGCTGAGTACAAGTCACAAAATGAACCTAGGGCAGAATTATACGCTTTTGCCGATTTGAAAAAAGCCAATCTTGGAAGTAAATATCTCAATGACATATATTTTGAATTAGATAATCTTGTACAGCAAAATAAAGCAAAATATGGATTTGACGACGGTCAGGCCTTTAATCTTAATTTAGAATTTCAAAACTGGACTGATAATAATGCCAAGGATTTAGTACAAGATTGTCTAAAAGTAGTAATGGATAAAAAGCAAACTGAGCTTTCCCAGCAAATAAGTCATACCAACTCATACTTAGAAGCTGCGCAGTTACAAAATAAAAGAGAAAAGCAAGAAATCGTACGAACTTTTGATAACGTTGTAGATAGGTACAAATCAGACCCAGATTCTATGAAAAAGCTTGGATTAAATGAAGGTATGGAGGTTTTAGCGGCTTTGTCTGAGTTTATTTACCAATTTGAAAAAATGCACAGCACGCTAGAAGATAGTTATTGGCAAACACATTTAAGAGGTATTGTAGAAACATTTAATCTAGACCCAATAGCTAGTCAATACGCTCCATTATTTGGTCAAAATAATAAATTATTTGTAAAAGACCTAATTGATTTAGCATTAGGGGAAAATGGACAGGGTGAGAAACCATTTAAAGACTTAGACCCATCAGGACAAAATGTATTACAAAGCGTAACAGCATCCGTCCAAGCATCAGCAAGTAAACAAGTAAAACAAAATGATTAATCACATAAAAAGCCCTTTGCAAGATATGTTTTTTGTGCTATACTAATGGTATTATGGCTGAGACTCTCGTAGCTCCGGTTGAACCGCATACTCCAAACTTTGATACTCCTAGTATAGAACCTACAATCCCTACTGAGATGCAAAAATTTGAAGCATTCTGTAATAGCGTTCCCGGTTTTTTGGGAAATCGTATTAATCAAGCCTATGCTAGACCATTAAGAACCTTTATGGCGCGCGCCGTTTCTGAGCCGATTAAAGCTATAGTGAAGCCTGTTACCAAAAAAGAATCAAACCCTCATAATTTGCTTAATAATTTATTGATGAAATATCCTGGTTACTACACTGGTAGCCCAGAAGGATTCAGAACTGAAAGTAAATTTACATCTTTTAGATCAGCTAATAATTTCTATAAAGACAAAGCATGGCTTGCTATTCAAGAAGAGATTGAGGGTCCAATGAGAGAAATACTGGCTGAGAGAGGTGCTATTCAAGGTTTTGCAGGTCTTTGGCAAGAGATTTCACATACTCCATTGACCAGTGCTGGAGTGGCAGGAGGAGCTGTTCTTACTGCTGCAGTTATGTTTACCCCACTGGGTTTGCCTTTTGCAGGGATTGGACTTACAGCTGCTGGTGTTTCCAAGCTTTTAAGTAGATATGACAGAGAGTTTAGATCTAGGTCTGAACAAAATAATGGATCGATGAAGCTAGATATCCCTTCTATCACTGATGCATTGAGTAGAACTGATGATTTATTTGAAAAGGCAACCAGCGTAGATCCTACCGATATCATACAAACTAATCTTTACAAATCAAAGCTTGTAAATGAGCTAAAGGTGGCAAGAACCTTGTTTCAATCCAACCATGCTATGTATGTCCTTGGAGGCTTTATGATAGACAAACTAGACATGGCCATGAATATCTTTAAATCCAGAGCAGTTGAAGCCAACATTACAGATATTAGAGACGTTGGCACGATGGTCATCAATGGTGAAGATGGGTCTGGTAATAAAATAGTTGGTTTAAATGGCTCATTACTTCTCTCCAGAGTAGGTGATGCTGTGTCTAAGTTTACTGTGGGGTATGAAGACAAAATAGCACTAGCCTCAAATCATTCAGAGAGAGTGGGAGCCATTGCAAATGCTGTGAATTCTATTGATCCTGATAATCTTCCAGAAGGAACTTTAGACGGCTTATTACAGGGCCAGTCATGGAGTGAAATCAAAGAATACTGTCTAAATTTAATAAGTAATCTGGATATTTTGGTAGGTGGTGGAGCAGATTTTGCAAATAATTACGAAGCAAATATGAGTTTTGTGGATAAAAAACTTGCTGAAGCTCAAGACCGCTACGAAACCATCAATTCTTATAACGGTTGTGATTATAATCCAGAACATAAACACTCAGATACGTTAGCTCACATCACTAACCTTACTACTTTGCTTTCTGTTTTAGGGGATAGTAAATTTTTCACTGCATTTGATCACTCTCATTTAAGCAAGAATCAAAGAAATGATCGCCACAAAAAAATTGATGAGTTAAAAGCTAAAATAAACGATCTAAAGCTTGGACTTGCTCCGGTTTCTTTTGATATTGCCTCAGCTCACGAAAATAAACTGAATCAATTAGAATCGCAAATTACTACTGCGTTGGCTTCTGATGCTACTGGTGTCACAGGTAGTATCTCCGCTCAAGATCACGCCAAAATATACCCAGCTTTGACTAATAGTAAGTCACTAATAAATTCTGTCTGTGAGAATTATTCAGAATTATTTGTAGGGGCTGATTTACTTCTAAATAGTCCTTTCACATTTGGAACCAGTGGCGTGACTTTTCAAGAATTATTTGAAAGAGTTCTGACTATTACAGACGAAGCCGATAGAGATATACAAATACTAAATTTAGTAAATGAATATAGTGTTCAGACAGGGGCTGATTATTCTGCTGAAGTATTGAGACAAAGAGTATCTGATATAATATTGTTTAAAAAAATTACCACTCTCAATTCTAAAGCTGAGACTATTTTGGAAAGGGTAAATGACAATTCTGAACTGAATCAAGTCAGACTTGAAAGCATGCTCAATACGTACCAGTCTGACCTAAATAATTATAGTGGGGATGGCTTTATGGTAAATGTAGGAAGTATCTCAAATTTGAATGAACACGTACGTTTATTAAAAGTTGATGCTGATTCGATCTCTAGTAGTGATGAAAATGCATTTACCCCTGAACTTAAAAATAGGTTAAATAAATTATATGAGGACTCATTGTTACTTAATCAACATGCCAACATTTTTAATTCTCGAATAGATGTAAATATTCCTCAGACATCTGATATCAGTGTGAATTGTCATACTTTTGGAGAAGCTATTTTACATGTCAGTAGTTACTACTTTAACCCATCACCATCACCTCAGGAAAAAGCTACTCTACAATTGATACTGGGTACAGGAAAACTTTTTGATAGAGACAATAATCCTTTTGATAGAGATTCTGTTTCATCAGATGTCTTAAAGACATTATTTAAAAATCTACTAAAGCCTACTCCAGGTACTATAAAAGGTTTACAAGAAACTTATCCTAACTTTGTACAAAGTCTTATTAAAGCGCTTAAAGATTCTCAATTGCAAACTTCATCTGATAATCCAGATGACAAGTTAAATGTAATTGATAGTGTAAGACTTGGATATGAGGTTGATCATGAATGTGCTAAATTAGAATATTCAAGTGGGGATTTGTACAATCATATCCTGCATGAGTTTGGCTCAGACCATATACGCACAAACCAATATCAGAGGCATCAAGGGGTGTTTAATCTATATATGAATGAATGGAAGGAAAATGCTTTATTGATTGAAAAAATTGTAGAAAACAGAGACATAGTGATCCAAGAACTACAAGAAACCTTTACAGACTATGGGGCCAACATAGAAGATGTTTTTGAAATATCAGATCAACTAATTACTAACAAAGTCAATCCTATGGTAGATTTTGGAGATGGTAAATTTGCTGGACTTGTCCAAGAAGCTTTTGCTAAAGCTCTGATGAATATTTTTGAATTAAGCTAATGACTTTAGAAACGCAAATTAATCAATTACCAAATGAATATATTATATATTCGTGCGAGTTGATGCCAAGTAGTGAACTGCTGATATGGTTAAAAAAGAGATTGTCTGTGAGCCAGTACTTGGAGGTGTGTAAAGAGTTGTTTTTTATAATAATCACTAGACTAAACACAAGCTATTCAAATTATTTACAGGAGGCAAAAATCGAAACTGAGGACTTGTTAAATGGTAATGACACAAAATCGACACAAAAGAGTCTGCAAGATCTTAATTCCATTCGTGCTGTAGAAATTATGTTTGAACAGTCCGTTTTGGATATTTTCGAAATGAGTATTAAAAAGTATAATCTAAATTTGGACCAAGTATGAATGATGGACTAAGCCAGATATCTAATCATCCTCAAAGAAAAGGTCTAGATAAATGGGCAGATTATTATCTTGGCAGTAACTTCAGAGAAATTCTTATAAAAAGCAAAATAGATGTTAAACCCACATTGGAAATATCAGAAAATGTTTTAAATACTATTGCCATAGAAGCTAGGATGTTCTTTTTAGATCTGGAGCAAAGCAGTCATAACAGAGTTTCACAGCATTTTCCTACAAGCTATTTTCCAGGAGATAAAAACCATGGCAAAGACAAGAAACGAAAGTTATTTGGAGGTTTCCAGCATGACCTGCAGTATATAATCGACACTTGGGTAGAAAGTGACAGCCTTGGTTCATTTGTTAACGCTTACAAAAATGGTGGCGCGGGAATTGAACATAGAATAAAGCAAGAAAAAACTGTAAAAGGTGTACTTAGCCTTATAGAACAAAGAGCAAACAAAGTTGGCATTAATAACTACCAACATGATAAAATAATAACTTTTCAAAAGAAAATACTCACTCTGTTGCAACAAAACCAGATTGAATCTGATAATCTAGCTTATAGCAATTCTCATTTCCCGAAATCTGAATTAGGAGGGTTTGCTGAAGGTGATACCAGCAATGCTGAGACATTGAGTGGGTATCAGCTGTATGAACTAAAAAAACAAGGTTTAGCTGAAAAAAAACAGTCACTGCTAGCTCAAACCGCTTCTGGGCTAGCTGCTGGCGTTGCCTCGTTTACACCTTTTGCTCCTTTTACATTTCCGGTGGTGGTTGTTGGAGGAGCATTTTATAATGGCTATAGAAGCGCTAAAAATGCTAATAAAGAAGTAGAATTAAATGCTAAATGGGAATATATTCAAATATCAGTTCAACAGTCTATAAGTAAGCTAAAGGTTTTTAAAGACCAATTTTTGTATCAAGATAGCGGCGAACATATTCGCAAACTTAACCCAACACAAAAAGATAATTACAAGAAACTAATAATTGATTTTCTAGATTATTGTCCTGATTCTGAAACAAGGGCTTTTATCATCGAGGAATATAACAAATTCACAAACACATACAATAATCCTGTAAACATCGATGCATCGACAACTAATACTATATTTGATAGTCAGTTAACTGATCTTAAAAGTAATTTGACCTTTACTACTGCAGCACTGGTTACTGTGACACCAGACACAGCATTAATTGATATTCAGCAAAGTTATATTGATAATCCAAATCTTTATAACGAGCATTACCCAAATCCTACTCATCGCTCTTATTCAGATCTAATAAACTCAGAAATGAATCACAAGAAAATTAAAAGAATTATCAACACTGAGCTCAACTACGGTTTGGCAGTAGGGATTGCAAGTATTCCTGCTTTATGCTATACTATAATTACAAATACACCACCTTGGCTTAAAAATCCAGGCTCTTATATCAGGCCACGTTAAAATTAAAACAAAAATTATGACTCAAGACGAATTAATCACACTTATTGAACTAATGCCGCACAGGGAGCTTATGCTTTGGATAAAGGCCAGGGTCAGTCTGCAGGACTATACTTATGCTTGCCAATTATGTATGGATGTGCTATTACAAAGGGTAGGGAGTTTTGTAGAATACTTGGACTTGCCCGCTGATCAAAAACCTGAAAATATCACCCCAGAGTATCTCTCACAATATTTGCAACAGCAGGTATTAGTAGATCCAAGTCAAAGAGAAGCCCTTAGAATAGTCCTACAACAAGGTATGTTAGATAGTTTTGATATTTTGGTAGATCGTTATAAACTTAATTTAGATGAATAATATGTCAGTAGAAACACCAATTGCAGAAGCACAACCATCGAATGAGAAATTCTTCACATCAGCTCTCTTTTATGTTGAAGGTGTTTTGATGCCATTAGTTTTGCAAGTTTCAAAACAGTCTCAATCTTCTACAGAAGTAGTTGGTTCGACTGATGGAGATAACTCAGAATCTGATATTTTGGAAAATTTACCAGTAGAAGAAACATTAGACCCCATAGATCAATCTGATCCAGAACAACTTAACCAGCCAGAGCCAGTAACTCCTGTTACTGATCCTAAAAACGATCAACCAGGTACAGCTGCTACTCCACAAGAATTAAATCCACCTGCTAAACCACCATCAATGCCACCAGCATCAACTGCAAATACGCCAGAAGTAGTAATAAACACACAAAACTTTAATACTGCTGATACTTTGGTTTCTGCTTTACAGAGTTTCAGACCTGAATCCAGCGGTCTACATATAAATCCGCATTTAAAAAACGAAATAGGTTTGCGACTTAAAGAATTAATATTTAGTGATGTATTTACTAATAAAAATCTTTTCGCAAAACTCTCAGGTGCTGCAACTAAAGATATCCGAGTCGTTCTAAGCAAATTTAATGGTTTTGAAAAAGAGCTTGAAAAGGTAAAAACTATTAATGAATTAAAATTATTTTTAGCAAAATGGATAAAAAAACAACCAAAGCAAATAAATGGCAACCCTGAAACTCAAGCTAAAGTTATTGATTTTTATAATCATTTTTGTAGTATTGCAGAATT
>JBBSJV010000024.1:0-15577 GCA_038256935.1 Patescibacteria group bacterium | reverse complement strand
CGAAGCAATATCAGCTACTCTTCTTCCTTTCATGACTTCATCGAGAACTTTCTGCTTTAATTCAGCAGGATATTTCTTTCCTTTCATGGGTATATTACTAGACATAAATTGATTTGATTACAAGTGATAGATACTCAAACCTAAAAGTTTGGAATCTAGTGTCTAGTATATGGGGGTTGGGACATTTATGTAAACTTTTATTACCAATAATGGTCGACAAATATATAATTTTGTGATAAATTAAAGTATAGTTAACTAGTTTTACTTTGCATGTCTACTGAATATATTTAAAGAGATACTTTACCACAAGTTGAAATACCCGAAATTTTAGATATCAAATCTCTTTTACGAGCTCATCTTGATAAATATCATTTAGTTTATTTATTAAACTTTACAAATAAACATGGTGAGCTTGTTGGTAAATCAATACTCAACCATGACCCTTTTTCTAATCCCTATGAAGACTTTCAATTGCCAGGTCTGATGATTAATAATGGTGACCTGGTTTTTGATGACTCGCATGTAAGATTGCAACAAGTACAACTAAATCAAACCATTGGTTCTTTATTGTATATTATTAAAAATATAGGTGCTATACTTGATCCAACCAGCACTAGACTCCTCAAAACCCACTACATGCAACTAGATTAAAAGACACACGACATATAATGAGCGTTTCTCCAAAAACATTTAAAAGTAATCTTTCTCAGCTAGTTTCTCAAGAATTATTACTTGATAAAATGCTTCAAAAACTGCCTACAAAATTAGAAATTGAAGTAAGTGGTAAAATCGTTAAATACTTCCAATATACACCAGGCTATTATAGTTTAGCTGGTAATCCAGATAGTGAATCGATTGGCATTATAACTAATAACGAAGATTTATATTCTCAATCAGAAAACGAGTTATTTGGATTTCCAAAAACTACTGATCAATTAAGTTTAATCAAAGATGGTTACGTTGCCTTTGATTGGGGCCAATATCCATATTTCTACGAGGGTTACGAATTGTATAAAGAGATGACGCTCAACGCCATATATATACAGCAAATGGTTTAGTTGCTTATTACAAAAAGACTGATAATAGTGAACTAGAGCTTAAGATGGTTTTAAAACCTTGTTTAGATAATGTTCAATATCTTTATCCAAGTCCAGAAGAAGCCTCTTCACTTAGGTATCAATTTCCTGAAGAAGTAGAAACCATTAGTTATTTCCCAGATAAGTTGGTAGACCTTGGCGAAATTGATGATCAAAACGTTGAAATTAGTGAATTGAAGGAAGGTATTTTTAAAGTTTGTAGTATTGCTAATCAAAATTGTGGATATTATAAAGTTAATAAGAATGGCAAATATAAACTTTTTCTAACAACTTTCAATAGTAATAAAAACTATAAACATAGCCCAGATAATAAAATAGATGGATTTCCAAAAATTGCTTTGGGTAATTTTTTCGGTGAGCATAATCTGCAGACAGATTGTTATAAAGATGATGGTTACATGATTACAGTTTATAATACTGAAACTAAGTACACTGCTAGATACGCTGCTGAAAAAGGTATTTTTACTCTAAATAGTATATATTATCCTAAACAGAAAAAAAGGGTTAAAATTACTAATGAATTTGTAAATCATTTAGACTCTGGATTTGATGGCAAATTAGGTCGTGGGTTTGAAAATTACACAGAACAGGTTGACGAGACTAGTAAGGATCAGGCTCATCAACTATTTGTGGGTGATTCGGAAAGCTTTTATGATCCTACAGGTGAATTAGTAAAAGCCTTTAATCTGCCTTTAGTTTTTAATGTTTATGAGTACGAGGGTAAAACAATCTCAATGGATATGAGACCTTTATTTAATGTAAAATCTGATCTCACTGGGATATCAACTGCAATGGCCGACAGGTTAGATTTATCAATTAATAATATTACCAAAACCCTAAAACCATTTGTTATTCATCACCAAGATAGAACCTTTACTGCTTTTGTTTATACTTACTAGCTAAGAGATCCACAAACTGGAATATCGCTTCCTAATAATATTTTTGATTTAACTTCAATACTAGCTGACAATGAAAAATTAAAACAAATTTCAGAAGGATTGGTGCCATCTTTTAAATTTGAAGATAATGTATTTCAGTTAATCTCTCCTGAGCAATCACTTACTAAACTAAATAAAGATGTTCATTATTTAGATGATGAAAAATTTGCTAATACTGTCGAAGGCTTCAGTTATACCTGTGTTGATGCGATCCCACTAGTTGAAATCAACGGAAAGTTATGTTTAGGTGTGGCACAAAGAGCAAACTCAGATAAAGTAGTCTATCTACAACCTTGGATATTTGGTGGTAGATCAGTTGGATTTGACACTCCTCAAAAAGCTTTGGCAGGGCATGTCAAAAGAGATATTTTTGGTGGATCACTAGATGGTCAGGAGTTAGAAGCTATCCTGGGTAAACTTCGTTACTTCTCTTCAAATATAGCCTTTTACAGTGACCCTGAAAGAGAAGGTCGCTCCAAATCAACTACAAATCTTACTCATATTTTAGATCCTAGAAAAGTTTATAGTAATCTTTGGCTAAAACATTTAAATTCTAAATTAAATGATAAAGAGTATGAAGGTGATATTATGTGGATACCGATAGATCAAATTAATAATTTAAAAGATAGTAAAAATAAAAAGGTTGAACTTAAAACTCTGAATTCTCGTGGTGAAAATAATATTAATGATTTAGTTCTTGAAATAATTCTAGACAAACCAGGTTCAGCTTTATGGAACAAGTTAGTTGAAGCGGTTAATAATATCTCTTAAAAAATAAATCAGACTTGGTTCAAATTTGGTAAAGTAATTTTAAATAGCATTAGTTCTACTCCTCTTTCCCAAACACCTGCACTACAAAGATCGTCGGGTTCCCATTTAATTCTCCTTTTCTGATCCCTACCCCAGTTTCATTGACGTTTTTATTGACTATATTTTCTCTGTGGGTGGGGCTAGCTAGCCATGCATCGACCATTTCATCTACTGTATAAAACCCATTTGCTAGATTTTCGCCGGCAACTGAATAGGTATAATCACTTTCTTTGATAAAATCTGACCATTTCTTACCTGTTTCTTTGTGAATATGGGAAAAATAGCTGTACTGAGACATATGACTAGCCTTGGCTTCAGCAGCTTTACTAAGCTTTGGATTCAGTACCAACTCAGGTAGACCTTCAGCTTGGCGCCTATTATTGACTTCTACAATGACTTGATCTGCTGTATAAGTATTAAAGCTGCTAGCCTCAGCTTGAGCCCCATTGGAACTGAGAAAAAACAAAAACACACCCAGTGAAAGGAAAAACGATAACGTCGTTATCAGTAGTAATTTACTTTGTTGAGCAAAGGGAGCCTGCATGAGTAGTTGTTATTTAATTAATTCTACTTTATAAAACGCAAGTTATCAAGTCTTTTTTAAGAAATACCTAAGACCATTCCAACTTGGTAAGCGCTGGCCACAACTGTTTGAGCAAAAATAGAGATAAATCAAAAATATAGTGCCCAGTGAGTTTTGTGGTCAAGCGTGCAAGTTGGAATGGTCTTAGGTAAAATAAATAAAATGGACTGGCTCAATATTTATCAGATAAATTTGACAAAATTACGGTTAAAGAGTGATTATTAAACCATCTTAATAATAAATTTACATGGCCCGAAAAAACCCAATTCACAAAGTAAGAAACTTTGGTATCATCGCACACATTGACGCAGGAAAGACTACAACTTCAGAACGTATCCTTCTTTACACTGGGGTAACTCACAAAATCGGAGAAGTACACGAAGGAGAAGCAACCATGGACTGGATGGAGCAAGAAAGAGAACGTGGTATCACTATCACCTCTGCTGCTACTACTTGTTACTGGAACGCTCCAGCTTGGATGTATCCAGATGAAAAAGACAAATCTATCAGATTTAACATCATCGACACTCCTGGTCACGTTGATTTCACAATCGAAGTTGAAAGATCATTGCGTGTACTTGATGGTGCTGTAACTGTTTTTGATGGTGTTGCAGGTGTGGAAAGTCAATCTGAAACTGTTTGGAGACAGGCTGAAAAATACAAAGTACCACGTATCTGCTTTATCAACAAACTAGATCGAACTGGCGCTGATTTTTACTATGATGTAGACTCTATTAAAGAACGTCTTACTGATAATGGCGTAGTAATCCAACTTCCAATCGGAACTGAAGACAACTTCAAAGGTTTTGTAGATCTTATCGAGCAAAAAGCTGTAGTTTATTACGATGACATTGGAAAAGACTATAGAGATGAAGAAATCCCAGCTGACATGGTAGATATTGCTAAAGAATGGAGAGAAAAGATGATCGAAAAAGTCGCTGAAGTTGATGATACTTTGATGGAAAAATACTTAAACGGTGAAGAATTAACTGTTACAGAGATTCATGAAGGACTTCGAAAAGGAACTGTACAAAACCTTATTCACCCTATTTTATGTGGAACTGCCCTCAAAAACAAAGGTGTTCAACCACTTCTTGATGCAATCTGCATGTATCTTCCAAGTCCAGTAGATGTCCCTGATATCAAAGGTCATGAGATTGATGATGAGGAAACTGAAATTATCGTTAAAGCTACTGATGATGCTCATTTTTCTGCCCTAGCCTTCAAGATCGCTACAGATCAGTTTGGAACTCTAACTTTCTTTAGAGTCTACTCAGGAGTTGTTAAAAAAGGTGATGAAGTCTATAACGCTAGAACTAGAAAATCTGAAAGAGCAGGTCGTATTGTAATCATGCATTCTAACTCTCGCCAAGACGTGGATGAAGTTTATGCTGGAGAAATCGCTGCCTTTGTAGGTCTAAAAGACGTCAGAACTGGAGACACGTTATGTGAAAAAGCTCACCAAGTACTATTAGAATCTATCAACTTCCCTGAACCTGTAATCTCTATGGCTATCGAGCCTAAGACTAAGCAAGATCAAGAAAAGATGGGTATCGCTTTATCAAAACTAGTTGCTGAGGACCCTTCCCTTAGAGTCAGTACTAACGATGAAACAGGCCAGACAATCATCGCTGGTATGGGAGAATTACATCTTGATATCATCGTTGATCGTATGAAAAGAGAATACAAGGTAGAGGCAAATGTAGGAGCTCCTCAAGTTTCATACAGAGAAGCTATCAACACTGAAGTTGAGTCTGAAGGTAAATACGTCAAACAATCAGGAGGTCGTGGTATGTACGGTCACTGCTGGTTACGTATCCGCCCAGGTAAGAAAGAGACTGGATTTACTTTTGTTAACCAGATCACTGGTGGTGTCATCCCACGTGAATACATCCCTGCTATCCAAAAAGGTTGTGAGGAAGTCACTCAAAATGGAGCTCTTGCTGGTTACCCACTTACAGACGTTGAAGTAGAAGTCTACGATGGAAGTTTCCATGATGTGGATTCTAGTGAAGTCGCATTTAAACTGGCAGGTCAAATGGCTATGAAAGATGCTATTCTAAAGGCTAATCCTGTTCTTTTGGAACCTATCATGAAAGTTGAGATTGTGATCCCAGAAGAGTACATGGGAGACGTTATTGGAGATGTGAACTCAAGGCGCGGGCAAGTACTTGGAACTGAACCAAGAACTAAGAACACAGTTGTAAGATCGCTTATCCCACTTGAAAATCTATTCGGTTACATTTCAGACCTTCGTGGTAAAACAAAAGGTCAAGGAACAGCTACAATGGAATTTGGCAGCTACGAAGTAGTCCCAAGAAACATCCAAGAACAAATTGTAACAGCTAGAAGTAAGAGATAAATTATAATATAGCTTACAAAGAGAGCCTCCTAATCGGGGGCTTTTCTATTGACTGTCTCCATTCAAAAATTAACTTTATAAAATATCATCAAGTGTAAATACTAAGTTAATAGCATACAAATTTTTGTCATTTTGAACTTGTTTCAGAATCTTTCTCAAATTATCAACTCGCAAGACCCTGAAATAGAACTACTTAAAAGTATATCTTATCAATGGTATATATATAACGATTAAATTACAATACAAAACTATAATAGTATAGTGCTTTTCAGCATCTTTGAAACAACAAATTTTTGTATAATACCTCGCCCTAGCCATAACTTAAAAAGTATTTATTAATTTAGTATATATTGTTATGAGTAAACAAAAAGTATTTATCATCTACGCAAATCTTGGAGGTGGCCATAAAAGCTTAGCAAAGTATTTTGAAAAATTCATTTCAGACTCCCCAGTCTTAACTAATTATGAGACTAGCCTTATAGATATCTTTGAAGACAGGCCACATGTTAACAATTTGTTACAGCTAGCTTATACTTACGTCACTTCTAATTTTAAAATATTCTGGAATGTATTTTTTGCTTTGACTGATCTCCATCTATCTAGAGTAATCCTGCACCATATTTATAGTACTAGCGTAGAAGGTAAAATCAAGAAATTAATTGAACAGGAGCCTGAGGCTAAATTTGTCTTTACTTATTACCCCCCAAAATCTAGTCATTTAGGAAAGCACAACTTACATGTCGCTATACCTGACCCTTATTCAAGCTCAAGATTTATATTTACGTTTCGAGATGGAAATTTTCATGCTCAATCTGAGCATATTTATCGCCTAGGCTTAAAAGCCGGATTAAGTGATGATCAGATTAAGATCGCTGGATTGTTTTTACCTGAATCTATCAACTCAGAAATGATTCCACAAGTTCCACAGTTAAAATCAGAATTTTCAAAAAAAAGGATTTTGATTACCTCAGGCGGGCAAGGGTTAAACAAGTCTTTAAGAATTTTAAAAAAACTAGCTTCTAATCCAAATTTAGAAATAGATTTTGTAGCAGGTAAGAACATGCCACTTGAAATTAAAGCACAACGATTTAAAGAAAAATTTAATCATGAGAATGTTACTATTTATGGCTTTACAGACCAAATGAAAAGGTTAATGCAAGAATCTGATCTAATAATAACAAAAGCTGGACCAAACACTATGTTTGAAGCCCTCAAATGCAAAAAACCACTTATAATTTTTGATTATTTATGGAAGCAAGAACTAGGTAATTTAGAATACGTCACTGAGAATAATCTAGGCATTTATGAACCCAATCCAAGTAAAATTCTTGAGGTCATTGAATCTGGTGCAATCTTTAACTCTGAAAGAGCAATCTTTGATGCAAGTATTGACACTGTAAGCCCAGAGTATTTACATTCAATTTTCCATTAAGTTGTAAAAAACAAAAAAAGACAGGTTTCCCTGCCTTATATTCTGAGTATTAAATTAAAATTATTCTTCTACCTCAACCTCTTCTTCTTGAAGCCCTCCAATGATCTTTTCTTTTTTAATCATACTCCTATAACCATTACCTTGCTTTAAAGATTTTGAGATTCTTGCAATAGTTGTTGAACTCATTCCAGTTTCATGTTCAATCTTAGAATATGGAGTTTTGTCCCACAACATTTTTGCAGCCTTCCATCTATTACTTAGCTCTTTCATTTCAGAAGAAGTTAATAAATCTTTGAAGAAAAATTTAGCTTGTTCTTTATCTTGCAAACTTAAAATAATATCAACTAATGATACTACGTCCTTGCTAAAATACTTTCTTTTGGCAGAGTGCTTTCCTTGAGTTATAGACATATAATAAATTTGATTAATTTTAATCGACACAGTACATAAGAAAATTTTTTGATTTTTGGCAAGAAAAAGTTTGGATTAGTTCCAATTGTTCACTTTTTAAAGGATTTTTGCAAAAATAATTCAATGCTTAATCATCTCTAAAAGCCTGATTTAGACTAAGTTCTTAACAGTTTTTTTTAAATTTTATTTTGGCCTTAACTTTATGATATTGTGTTCATATTTTACTTTATTTTAGTTAAGGGCTTTGATTTTTCTAAGTAGTCCCTTCTTAGATTTACAGGCATCTTTTAAAAACTTCAAACTTTGCTCAAAAGTATCAGTATGACCTATTTTTTCCTCCCAAATATTTACTAGCGTTGCTAAGTCATCATACCCTTCGGGCTGTAATAGCATCACCCACTGATGGACAAGATCTGCTAAATATGGCTCAACGTTATCTCCAAGCTCTGCCCACTGATCAACTGCCCTGAGTAAGTCCATATGGTCAAAACTTGCAATATTACCTAAAAACCAGCTCTGCAGATCAGCTGTAAAGATAAATTCTTTCCAAATTCTGTTTTGATTGATAAATTTTGCTTGCAGTTTTTCTAAAATAAGCAGTCTTTTTTGCTCACTTAAATTTTGAAGATAAAATACATACTCACTTTGAACTGGCTTTAGCATTTGCATATGATGCAATTCCCATATGTTAAGATCAATTTGAAGTCTTGTATTATCACTGAAATTATCCAAGTCTTTGAGCCAAAATTGCAGCCATGTCTTGGGATTTACTTTGATTTGAGACTTTAGCAGATCTACTAATTTTTTTTCTGAGTCATAGTCTTTATGAAGTAAGGCAATTTGCTCAGAATAGGTATCAATTAATTCTTTGGAGTCGTACCATGCAGGATCTTGTCCAATTGATAATTGCTCAATAGATTGTAGGATATAAAATGTAGGCTTCACTAAATACCCATCAAAGCTATTGATAAACTCACGATATTTTTTTTGCTCATTTACTAAATTGATCTGAGCAAATATATCAGCTTTTCTAGATTCTATTTCTGTGGTTTTAATAGCTTTAAGATTCAGATCAAATTCGTTATCGAGATGAGTGCAAACTGCCACGATATGTTTACAAAGGCCATAATCTAAAAAATAGTCGCAGCTACAAGTTGCATTTTCAACCAGTGCTTTACCAGCTAAGCCATATTTGTGGGGACTCAAGGCTAAATGCAGTAAGGGAAGCTTGATTTCAAACAGTTTACCGTTGTGTTCAACTCTATATTCACGCCAATAATCCAAGATTTTATCTGTGTGAGATTTTACAACTCCATCCAAGTATAGCTTTACACCTCTTCCGTAGATCCCTTCCTCCACCTCTTCTTTAATAGATTTGAGATAAGATATCACTAGCAAACCATACTGTGAATATTTGTTAATGTCAATTACATTGACACCTGCTGTAGTATATGAAACAACAATATGATAAGTAAATGTTATGCAATTTTTGGTAAGAAAAATAAGGGTAGTATTAGTTTTAAGTTTTTTATATTTTTTAGTGCTATCATTACTTGCTCCAGCTGTAATCTCAAGTGAAAAAAAATTGTTTACATCAACTGAAACTAATTCTCAAGTAATAAATCAAGCAGACACTATAAATAAATCTAACCCAACAGAATCTTCTCAAAATACTATTATTAGACCTACCCTAACTTCTTTATCAACAAAGTTTAATCAAAATGATTACGTACAGATCAAAACTAGTTTTGCAAATGTTAGAGGAAGCCTTGATGACCCTGGCTCTGCCTGTGGCACAATTGGAGTAAGGCAAGCTTTTGCGGGTAATATTGCCAAAATACAGCAACAAAACAGTGTAATCTGTGGTAACTTAGCCAGGTGGGCTGTGGTTTTTGAAAGTGGTATTACTGGCTGGGTAGCTCAAACAGATGGGCTTTCCACGATTTTAGAGCTGTATGAGATAAAACCATCAGAAGTTACAATTGATAATGCCGTGTGCGCTGAAACTAGAGATGATAATTGGAAAGTAAGATTTGTAAATAACGGAGCAATCAACCCATTCTTTAGCTCCAGTCATTGCGTCGATAAGATCGATTTGAATCTACAAAACAAAGTTGTAGGAAATGGTATTGGAAGTGATTATTATACAGCTGTTTTTGAAAATGAATTATCACTCAAAAACGATGTAGGCACAAAGTACTATCTTAAAATCAGCACAGACGGTGGTGTGAAAGTAAAAATAGGCGATCAAATCGTAGTCGATGACATGAAAAATGATGGCTCAAAAAATATCCAAACAGAACCACTTTATTATGGAGAAACTTATAAAGGCAGTGATAGCACAGCCGGCTCCAATTACCTCAATACGGAAATTACCTACACTCATTTTACTGGCTTATCAAATATCAAAGTTGAAATCTTACCTTTTATAGAAGGAACCCCTCCACCACCTCCAGATTACGATGAAAGAATCTACACAGATCACTCTCAGTATTTTATTGGTGAAAACATCAACGGCTTTATCTTAGCTAGTCCATACGTAGATAGTGGATCAAGGACTTTTGAAAATAGTCTATCAACTAGCCAGGGAGTATTTGTCAAAGAATTACCAAGTAGCGGGGAAATAAATTTTAGTGTAGACCAGTCTGGTACATTTATAATGACAAGTAGGATTAATTATCCAAATTTATCTAAAATAGTAGAAGTATCCAAAACATTTGAGATAATCGAAGCCACTGAATCAGGGAAGCTGAGTTTGGACTCTGAAATAATCGAGGCTACTTTTGCCTACCATTCCTTATCAGGTAGAATCAAAATTGATGCTGAAATTACTCAAGATGTTTATTGTGGGCAACGATGGAGTATCTCTAAACTATCAAGCGTTGATGACATTCATACCTTTAGAATCAACCATGATTTACCTAGAAAAAGATCAATATGTACTTTTGGTCGCAAGATAATTAATGTCAGTGAGAGTAATTATGTAGACAAAAGTCTAACAAACCTAAAGACTAAGTTGATACTACAGATAAACGATGCTGGTGTGTAAATTATAGCAAGTTGGATCTGTATTTTAAACTTGGAAAAATGGCTAGAAACAAACTTTATAAATACAGTACAATAACTAAGTCAGAGTTCATTTTTGAAAACATCCAAGGCAACATTTTGGATTTAAAAAACCAGTGGAGCCAGATATTTAATAACACTAACCCAATCGTTTTAGAAATTGCTTGTGGATATGGTGAATACACTATTGGTCTTGCTAAAAACAATCCAAATTGTAATTATATTGGTTTAGATATCAAAGGCGACAGGTTATTTCAAGGATTACAAGAAATCCAAAAATACAACTTAAATAATGTTCGCTTTATTCGCTCTAAAGCTGAAGATATCGCATCGCTTTTTGCTGCAAATGAACTATCAGGCATTTGGATTACTCACCCGGATCCTCAACCCAAAAAAGAGAAGAAAAGACTCATTTACAAAAGATTTTTAGATATCTATAAGATTATACTTAAACCTCAAGGTGATCTATTTTTACGCACCGATAATACGAATTTTTTTGAATATTCGCTGCAAACACTTGGTATCGACCCGGCTTGGCAAATCCAGTATTTTTCATGGGATTATTATTCCAGTCCTTGGTTTAAAGAGAATCAAAATTTTATCACTAGATACGAGAAACAATTTAGTAATTCGAATATCAAGCTTATTCATCTTCTTCATCAAAAAAGTTTGTAGCTTGGACTTTTGGAGCTGCTTTTTTCACAGCCCTTTGAGAATTTGCAGTTGCAGGGTTAAAGCCGCCTGATTGATTTTGTCTAATCTGATTTTCATGCAAATCGATTTGTAATCTTTTAGTCTGAATGTTTTGTAGGGTGTTGTTAATATTTGTATCTATAGCTTGACCCAAAAGCCTTATTTTATCTGCTTTCATCTCTGATTCTTCTTGTCTAAACTGAGCAAACTGATCTCCCACTTCTTTGTTGCTTTGATTTAACCTTCCAGCCCACCTTTCTTTGATTTTGGCCTCAGTATATTCTGCTAATTTTCTATTTAGATCTTCGTTATCAGGTTGCCTGCCAAATACCATAAATTTTGGCTTGATAGTAAAAATTATAAATTTAACTATATAAAAATCAGCATCCCTTCCGTTGTATCTACCAAAGGCTGCATAAGCTGAGATCAACATTACTGGAAGGGCAGGTAAAAAGGCGTAAATGCCAAGGTTAGGATTTAACCCCCCTACTACTCCAAATATTCCCATAGATATCAAAAAACCACCTAAAGCGTAACCAAACTGTCTAAGGTTAAGATTGAAGATGATCTTATCACCTGAGTCTAAAAATTGAGGTACTTGAAATGAGGACATTTGACTTAAGCTAATTATACTATCTAAATAGAATTCTGACAATGCCACTAATAGCCAAAAAAAGTTTATCCCAAAATTTTTTGATAAATCCTCAAACAAGACACAAAGTGGTCAAATATTTGGAGCAAAATATAATTGTAAATAATTCCAAAGAAATAGTAGAAATTGGCCCAGGCACTGGACTTTTAACAAGAGATATTTTAGCTTTAAAATTGCCAATTACAGCAATTGAAATCGATCCTCGAGCTATTGAAGTTTTAAGCAGTGACCCTAGTTTAAAACCTTTAAAAATTATTCCAGCAGATGCAACGGAGTTAATTCAAAATGAAATTAAATGGAAAGAATCAGGCTTGCCTAGTGATAATTATATCCTGTTTGGAAACCTCCCTTTTAACACTGGATCACGATTAGTTGTAGATTTTTGCCTTTATTATCCTGAAACTGCACTAACTGTAATCTTACAAAAAGAGGTTATCGATAAACTTACCAAAGCAAACAACCTTACTTTATTTGCAGCTTGGATACTACTTTTTCATGAAGTTAACTCATCCTTTGTCATATCAGCTGGAAACTTTGACCCTAAGCCAAAAGTTGATACGGCTTTGATTAGTCTATCTCCAAAGCAGAGTAGTGATTTGAAAAAATACTTGGATACTTTAGAAAAAAGAAAAAAGGCTCTTGGTATTTTGAAATCTCTTTTTCAATTCCCTCGCAAAACCATTGGCAATAATTTGAAAAACTATGATAAAGGCTTAGAGTTGTATCAAAAAATCCAAAAAAACAATCCTAATATTTTGGAAATGAGATTGAACAGAGACAATTTGATAGAAGTAATTGGTCTGATTTTGGAAAGTTAATTAAAAGTATTTTTAGAGCCCACCTCTCTTTTATTATCCTTGTAAAAGTTAACAATTTCAAAGATAATTTTTCTTGTCATCCTTGTAGATGTTAATTATTTTAATGACAGAATCTATGTATCACCCTGAATTTATTTCAGGGTCTGTTACTTATATTAATAGAGAAAAGATACTGAAACGAGTTCAGTATGACAGATTAAAATTGTCAGCGAATAAATTGACACTTACAATCCTGATACTGGTTTCAGGATCTTACCGCATTGTATACTTAATTCAAGAATTTAATTTATATCTAAGATTTAAAACACTTAATAAATATGCGCTAAAAGCAACTTTATCAACACTAAAATTTTCATAAACCTTAACTATTGACATTTCAATTCTAAACCTGCATTGATATAAGGATATGCCAGCTAAGATTGCTATTGTACATGATTATTTATTTCAGTACGGGGGAGCAGAGAAATGCGTAGAAACATGGCTTGAAGCCTATCCTGAAGCTACTCTTTACACTTCATTTTTTGTAAGTGACAAATTTCAGTCAGCCCCACTTATACTTAAAGCCTGGGAAGAAGGTAGGATAAAAACCTCCTGGTTACAAACCTTGTTTGGATTTAAACCACTTCAAAAGTACTTCAAACATCTTGTTATTTTTTATCCAATTGTCTTTAGTTTATGGGGAATAAAGGGCTATGACACAGTGATTTTATCTTCTACATTTTGTGCCAAAAACATTCGCTTCATTGATAACCCAAAAATCTTGTTTTATTGCTATACTCCAACTAGATTTTTACACAGAGATGAAAGAGAGATGGATCTTAAAACAATTAATCCTGCGCTAAGGCTACTCCTACCCCTGCTATATCCCCCGCTTAGATGGATGGAAAACAAAGCCATTAAGAATTTGAATAAAAGAAAAACTCATTGGATAGCAATTTCAAGCTTTATTCAAGATGAGATTAAACGAATTTACAAAGTCGACTCTCAAGTCATTGTACCTCCTGTTGATCTTGAAAGGTTTAAAAATGTAAAAAGAGTCGAGCCAAGTGAGGATTTTTATTTAAATATTGGTAGAATAAGCTTTCACAAGCAAGTTGATCTACTTGTTAAAACCTGTTTGAAACTAAAGAAAAAATTATATATTGCAGGAGCCACAGCTTATCAACCAGAAATGGACAGATTGCAAGAAATCATTGATAAGGAAATCAAAAAAGATCCAGCCAAAAAAGATTTGATCAAATTTTTGGGTCGTATTAGCGATGATGAAATGGATGACTATTTATCTAGAGCTAAGGCATTTTTATTCCCGCCCAAAGAAGATTTTGGCATTGTTCCAGTAGAGGCCATAGCTATCGGCTGTCCTGTTATTGCTTATTCTGTGGGAGGTAGTAGAGAATATATCAAGCCTGGAGTAAATGGAGTATTTTTTGACCATCATACCGTCGAGAGCTTGTCAGAGGCTATTTTAGAGTTTGAATCTAAAACTGATTGGGACACTAAAGCTATTATTGAGTCGTCAAAAAGATTTTCTAAACCAAATTTCATCAACTCTTTTTCTGAATTGATCAATTCATAATTAAAAACATTGAATTTACACCTAAAATGTGTTTTGTTGTTAAAATATACTGAAACTAGTTTAAAAATGCTCTTATTTGAAAACCGATTAGTTTTGATCACGGGAGAATTATAAAGATTATTTGCTATATCGCCGCATATAAAGTATAATAGTTCAAACAAAAATAAGCAACAAATAATGTATAAAATATTTCCTGTTAAAGGACAGTTAGCTATAATTGGATATACACTCAAGTTTATTTTAACCTTGACTTTTATTTTGACTCTTGTAATCCCAGGTATTTTAACAACTGCAGCCCCAGGAATATAGATAATAGTTTTATAGTAGGGAATGGATTTAATGACTGGGTTTATAGGACTGCAACTCAAACTGATGGCAAAATAATTGTAGGAGGACAGTTTACTTTATTTAATAAGACTCCAACAAATAGAATAATTAGATTAAATCCTGATGGAAGCCGGGACACTAGTTTTGTAATTGGAACTGGTTTTAATGGTATTGTTCGAGCTATAGATAACGGTAAGATAATAGCAGGTGGTAGCTTTACTACATACAATGAAACTACAGTTAATAGAATAATTCGATTAAATGCTGATGGATGCCAGGATACTAGTTTTGTAACTGGTAATGGATTTAATAGTAATATCCTAGGTATGTCTCTTCAATCAGATGGTAAGATATTAATAGGTGGTGACTTTACTACTTACAATGATTTAAGTACAGTTAGGGTTACTAGGTTAAATCCTGATGGAAGTAAAGATTCTAGTCTTGAAATAGGCATTGGCTTTAGTAGTGCTGTATATAGTTTTCAGAACAAAGCGACAACAAATTAATACTTGGTGGCGCATTCACATCATATAATGGTGGAGGTAATCACTATATAACCAGATTAGAAAATTTAATTGTAACCCCTCCTGTTACCTGCAACCCAGAAACACTAGCAAACGGCTTATCCTGCGCAACTCTAGAAGTCTCCCCTGGCTCTCTGACAATGTACGCTGGAGACGCTACTGATAACAACGATTTATGTGCTAATGGCTCTACTGATAGTATTGTAGTTAGAGATGATACTGGAGTAGATACTTCTCTTGTTTGCAGCGATAATGAACAAGCTGTAAATTTTGCAAGTGTTAGTGTTT
>JBBSJV010000023.1:0-15710 GCA_038256935.1 Patescibacteria group bacterium | reverse complement strand
TTTCCAAGCGTGCGCCATAGACCGCTAGGCGAATCCTCCTTCTCTTTTATTGATAGCAAAAAAATTGATATTGTAAAGACATACTTAAATTCTAAGTGATAAACAAATTATAATTAAAGAATCATCAACAGAGTCGTAGGGGTAAGCTTTAGTTTCCCAAGGTGTCTAACATTCATAAGAGTCAACTTTATTAGATCCCTATAACAAGTACGAGGTGACCGTCATTACAAAAAACTTGAGTTGATTTAATATTTAGAACTAATTTGGATTCTGATTATTTGGCAGGTTTCTATACAACATTGATGGCGCTGAGACGAGATTTAAAATCTTATAATTATGTTTTGGACCATCAAAATTGACCCACAAGCTACTGGAATAATCAGTACAATTGGTAAAGGCGCCGTTATAAGCAAGATCTTTTGTACTTCTATTGGCAGTTAAACTAACTACAAATTCTCCCATCCGCAGCACTGCTGATTCTAACTGCAAGTCTCTAAGCTTTACTAACGCCTGATACCTTCCAATCAAACTACTATCTGAAGAAGATAGAACCTGTCTTAGAGACTCTCTATGAATTGTGGTGTTTGCATTTCTTGGTATCAACCAAGCGTTTTCTTTGATAATTTCTCTTAACTTGATTTTGGATTACAACCTCAGCAAATGATTTAACACTGACACCGTTCTCAAATTCTACATTCCAATAATTATACCCAAGAGCAGCAGCTGAGGTAAACTCAGGGTTTGGTGTAAAAAAAGCAAAAATCAACAAATAAAGTGTGACAACAACTGTCAAAAACTTTGTATACTTAAAGACAGGGCTGCACTTTGACATATTTTATTTGCTATTGGCTGAGTTGGATTTACTAACTTTTACCGCAGTTCCATAGGCTAATATTTCAATTGTTCCAGGGTGGATACTTGAAGACTCGATTCTAACACAAAGAACAGCTTGAGCATTTAAATCATGAGCTTTTTCCTGCATTCTTAAGATTGCTTCGGTTCTTGCTTTTTCAACTATTTTTGTATAAAATTTGATCTCCCCTCCAAACATCATCTTGATGCTGATCCAAATATCTCTGAGTAAATTATCAGTCAAAACTACATTCCCACTGAACATTCCAAGATCCTATACAACTTTGTAACCAGCAAGTTCTGGTAATTGAGTAATTTTGATTTTTTCTGACATAACAAAAAATATCAACAGCTTAAATACCCTAAATGTCAATTTCAAGTTATTTGTATTGATTGTATTAATTTCACAATTTCTGGCTTTACAAAACACAAGCAAACACACAGTTTTATCTTAATCAAATGGTTTCAGCCAAGAAAATCGCAGTTTATATCTCAGCAGCTTTGTTGGTAATAATTGTTGCAAGCTTTGGCTGGTATTTGATATTACTACAAAAAAAGGATGTTAAAGGTTTTACCTTATCAGATCAAGACCAAATCTTATTAGGACAGCTCCGGTTAAATAAAATTATTGATCTCAATACCAAATTAAAATCTGAAACCAGATATGAAATTAGTAATCCTAACTCTGATTCAATTCGCAATATTCCCGAATTTGTAAGCTTTTCAGATGATCAAGCTATTATCAAACCAAGCAAGTTATCACATATTGGAAATCATGAGTTTTTAATCCAAACAAATCAAATAAACCATATTTTTAGAATCAATGTTAGTGATAAAACTGAAATATTTGAAAACTTAGAAAGTATTTTAAAAGAAAAAACAAGCCCCTATGAAGGTAGAATCAGCCTGTACGTATACGATTTGCAACGAAAAAAAGGTGTTGGAATCAATGAAAATGAGGTTTTTATACCCGCAAGTCTGACTAAATTAAGCTATGCCTTACTTGCCCTGCGTGACGTTGATCAGGGTAAACTTAGTCTTGATCAATTAATCCCGATTAGATTCTCACTCAAGGCCTACCCTTCCGATAGTATGTATTACTTTTCCAACTTTAGAAGCTACCCTCTAAGGCTATATTTGGAAATGCTTATTCAAGAAAGTGACAACACAGCCATGAATCATCTAGAAAACCTGCTTGGAGGGTACGATGTAGTCAAAGCAAGAATACAAAATGAGCTTGGAGTAAGTGATTTTTATAGATCACCAAGTGTGGGAAGAGCTGTGGATATCAATTTTGTTTTGAAAAACATTTACTCACAAAGTTATCTACAACCAAATACAAATGAATATTTACTTGCCATAATGACAAACACAAATTCCAAGTTTCACGATAGAATAAAAGCTGGCATAAATGGACTTGAAAATGTTAGGGTTGCTCACAAAATTGGAAATCTAAAATCAGATAATGGTCTAGCAATCAACGATGCTGGGATAGTTTACGGTGAGATGACAGATTTTAGCTTGGTTATAATGACTAAAGACATGCCAAATTCCATACTACCAGCGCAGCTTATAGCTGACTTAACAACTACAATTTATAATGAATTAAATTAATTTATAAGGCTTGTCAGAATTATATTTTGAAGTTATAATATAAATAATAATAAAACAAAAATTTATGTCAGTTCAAACGCCAAATAGTTTTAAACCAGCTAATCATACAAACCCAACTAATTCCAAAAAAACAAAATTTATAATCTTAGGTAGTGTTGCAGTGTTTTTAGTAGCCGGTGTTGCAGGGTCAGCACTATGGTTTGCAAATTCCAATTCCAGTACAGTAACTTCTAGTGAGATTACATTCTCTGAAACACCCCAGAGTCAAGATAGTGATCAAAGTATGAGTGAATCAAGCCAAATGTCTCAAAGTCAAACTAGCGCAAATATTTCAAACGCCATTGATGATACTATCCTGGATCAGGGTAGAGAACAGGTAAGTGATTATATTTCAAATAAACCAAATATTCAAATCGAAGATGTCACCACAGGTGAAGTTTTTGCAGTAGAACAAGTCAAAAATGTAAAATCTGAAATAGAAAAAACTAGGGGTGCTCAAAACGCTCCTTCTGTTCCAGCTGACACAAACAGAAAAATGGCTATCCAAATCCAATACAGTAACGTTGGTGATGAGCAATTTAATGAAGGTAGTCTCTATATTCGTCTTTCTGATGGGTTAAAGATCGTTCCAGGAACTATCAAAGATAATGTGGGTGGTAATAATTTAGAAGTTAGTGACAATGTCTACGATGCCAGTAAAAACCTTATCCAATACGCTCCAGCATCCAGCAACTCCAAATCAGGACTTATTGCAGTAGGGCAAAAAGGTACAATTAGCTTTACAGTAGAGTTTTCAAAACCTGACATAGAAATCTACGGTATTACTTCATATTTACAAGACAAGGGTGGACAAACTGGAGTCCCAGGATTTATCTTCTTGGAGAATAAGTAGAATGGTTTAAAAGTTAGAAACTATACACACCAATTAATTTTCCCCCTTCCCCATTAACACTGTGTTTGATCAGATGTTTTTGGGGATTTTTTGTTTTGTTTGAGACATTTATTCAAATGTTATGTGCATACTGTGGATGTTAATTGTTAAGTTGACATGTTAATTGTTAAGTTGACGATTTTTTTGTCATTCTGAACTCGTTTCAGAATCTCTATCTAATTCTAAGTAGGATAGACCCTGAAATAAATTCAGGATTGTAGATGTTAATTATTTTAATGACAGAATCTATGTGTCACCTTGAATTTATTTCAGGGTCTGTTACTTATATTAATAGAGAAAAGATACTGAAACGAGTTCAGTATGACAGATTAAAATTGTCAGCGAATAAATTGACACTTACAAGGGTGACATGCTCGTTATATCAATGAAAATATACAACACGACGAGTTTAGGATTGTGTAATAATTCCACCCTTAAGAATAAGCAGATTATGACTTAAGGAAGATTACATAATTTAACCTTTGAATTTACTTTAATTCTACTCCTGATTCAACTTTTCTCTCATCACACTCCACCCCACTCTATCCAAAATCCTTTGCTCATCTTGAGGATTTGCCCTTTTGGCTAATTTATTAGCGTTATCAGTAGCATACATATCGTAGCTAATGTTGTATTCTGGTTTTGTAATGTTATTCTCAATAGCTTTTTGCAGGCAATCATCTTTGAATTTATTACAATCTAAGCCTAAGGCTTTGTAGTTATCGTATTCAGATTTGCTTAACTCTATTTGAGATAATACCATTAACCCTTTAGTTACTAATTCTGTTGCTTGCTGATCAAAGATAAAATTACCTGTGGAGTATAAAATCAGCTTATCTTTATAGACTTCAGGACCTACAATTGAGTGAGTATGCCCTCCGATTACCATATCTGCCCCACTATCAATCATTGATCTGTAGGTAGAGCGTTGCAACTGATCCGGTGCTGTGACATATTCTTTACCTTGATGGGGAAAAGCGATAGTTACAAAGTATTTGCTATATTCTGAGATTTTTGCGATCTCACTTGCTGTTGGGAGTTTAAACACGCTGTGATAACCACAAATTGCAATAGGTAATTTATCTGTTGTGGCCTTATTATTTTCACCAACTACCATGTCAACAGACACTATTTCACAAATATCATCTTCTACTGCGTTATCAAAATGCCCAAAATATTGAAACTCTTCTTTTTCCAAAAAATCCCTAGTTTGCCTTATTCCGTCTACTTCTTGCATGTTATCCATGTGATTATTAGCAAGACCTAAGACATCGAAATATTTTCTAGCCTCTGGTAAATAATCTGGTTTACAGTTAAATTTTAATTGGTTTTCTTGGACATTTTGTGAGACTTCACTACTTGTAACAGGGCATTCTAGATTAGCAATCCAGGCTTCTCTTTGGATATCATCAAAAGTGTTCAATCCTGAAAATGGGTAAGCAGCTTTAAGCTCTGATTGCTGGGACCAAGTCTGAATTCGCCTCCCCCAAAAAACATCCCCCGAAAACAATAGTCTAGTTTTATAATCACCCTCTAACAAGTCATTAATTAAAATTTGCCCTGCTGTGTTTTCTTTAAAAGCAACATTATTAGCAGAAGTTGAGCCAACGAATTCATCACTGACACTTACAAGTAAGCCAAGACTAAATGTAATACCCAACGCGACTAACCAGAAGTATTTTTGATTAAACATTAATAGTTCAATTAACTAATGGTGAGGTTTTTGTAAAGTGCGGAATCATTTATAAATTAAGACTTCCAAGACTTATTCTTTTACCACCTAAATATAGACTTATCACCCTTATAAAATATTCAACGAAAAAACCGCTTGTCACCCTGAATTTATTTCAGGGTCTTTTAATACACGAAATAAGTTAGAGATTCTGAAACGAGTTCAGAATGACAGCTAAAATTGTCATCGAACAATTTGTCATTAAAAGCCCTTAATTTATTTCATGGTTATCGTGCGTGGAATATAAAAAAGATACTAACACTAGTTCAGTATGACAAAAAAATTTTATCAACAAATAATTCTATTTTATAAAAAATTATAAAAACTAGATATTTCACTCAATATTAGAACTTAAAACAATGAAAAAATCTACAATACAGTTTACTCATCATCTTTAATCCTGTTTCTCAGGAAAGCTGGGATATCTAATTGATCATCGTCGTAATCATTTTTACTTGATTGTGGTTTGGTTACTACACCGCCACTTCCAAAGCTTGGATTACCACCAGATGGACCGCTTGGTCTGTCATCTCCTCTACCAAATCTAGGAGTGCTGTATGGCTCACTACCACCATTATTTCCATCACTTCCATATTCATCATCATCTTTTTCTTTGGTAAAGCCAGTTGCAATTACTGTGATCTTGATTTCATCTTGTAAGTTTGGATCAATAGAAGTTCCAAATATGATCTTAGCCTCAGGATCAACGTGCTCATTGATAATCGAAGCGGCTTCATTGATCTCATACATTGAAAGGTTTTTCCCTCCTTGTACGTTAAATAGGACACCCCTTGCTCCATCGATAGATAACTCTAGTAATGGTGAGTCAATTGCTTCTAAGGCTGCTTTTCTAGCTCTGTCTTCTCCACTTCCACTTGCCCTTCCCATACCCATAAGGGCAGTTCCGGCATTACTCATGATAGCTCTAACATCAGCGAAATCTACATTTACCTCTCCAGGCATGTTGATCAAATCTGAGATACCTTGAACAGCTTGTCTTAGGACATCATCCGAGATTTTAAAGGCTTCGTAGACGCTAGTTCTTTTATCAACCAGACTCATCAACCTTTGGTTTGGTACTACAATTACGGCATCAGCATTTGCCTTGAGTCTTTCAATTCCTTCTTCAGCAATTTGTCTTCTCTTTAATCCTTCAAAATCAAATGGTTTAGTTACAACACCAACTGTTAGAATTCCCATTCTTTTGGCAACTTCAGCTACTACTGGTGAGGCTCCAGTTCCAGTTCCTCCTCCCATTCCAGCTGTTATAAAGACCATGTCAGCTCCAGTAAGTGAAGCTTCAATTTCGGCCATGGATTCTTCGGCAGCTTGTCTTCCAACTTCAGCGCTCATTCCAGCACCAAGGCCGCGAGTAACATTAGCACCCAGTTGGATTATTCCATCTGCGTGGATTTGCTTTAATACTTGCAAATCTGTGTTCATAGCCCAAAATTCAACCCCTTCAAGGCCAATTTCGATCATTCGACGAATAGCGTTGCATCCTCCACCCCCTACACCAAGCACTTTAATTTTAGCAGCTGGAATAAGTTTGCTGTTGGAGAAGCCACCGTAGTCACTTCGAGTTGTATAGTCTGATTTCAAATTTTTTGGAAGCATAACCAAAAATGCGGTTGTTTACTTAATAAGCGAAACTGTTATTTTACAGGCTTGTCAAGTAAATTACAAATTATATTGACAATTTGAAGTACTCTGGATTGATTCTTGACATATGTCAAATTATTCTAAGATGTTTAAGGCTTACGATATACGTGGCACTTATCCTGAGTTGAACGAGAAAGTTTATTATTGGGCAGGCTTCGGGATCGTTAAGGAAGTACTTATCCCAGAGGGTTTACCAACCAGGGTCAATTTAGTTCACGATGCCAGATATACTTCAGCTAAATTTTTCAAAGCATTATATAATGGTATAAAAGATGCAGGGGGACAACCTGTTGCTCTCGGGTTAGGTACTACAGATTTTATGTATGCAAGTACTCAGGTTACAGGCACTCCTGGCATCATTGTCACAGCAAGTCACAACCCTAAAGACGATAATGGGATGAAAATTGTGAAGCAAGGCTCAGAAATGCTTGGACTGGAGTCAGGTTTAGCCAAAGTCAGAGACTTTGCGGTGCCAAAGATTGAACAAGATTTGGATATGAGTGAATGGGTAGAGCCAAAATTTGATACAGACCTAAAGACTAAAGTAGAGGCATATTTTATGGAAAAGATTTTTACAATTGGACAAATTGCTGAGGTAAATAAGACTTTGCAAGCCCAAAACAAGACTTTGAATATCGCAGTAGACTGTGGAAATGGCATGGGGGGCTGGATCATGGAAAAAGTCAAAGATATCTACACAAATATCAACTTTGTACCACTTTTTTGGGAACTAAACGGGAATTTTCCAAATCATCCAGCTGACCCTCAAAACTTGGAAAACCTAAAAGATATATCTTCTACGATCAGGTCTCGCCATGATGTCAGTTTTGGAATCGCTTTTGATGGAGATGCGGATAGAGCTTATGCAATCGATGAAAACGGACATCCTGTCCAAGGTGATTTTTTAGTCGCTTATTTCTCCAAAGCGCTTCTTCAAAGACAAGCCAAAAACCCTAACCCAGATTTTGATTTAGCGGCTGTGTACTTACAACCTGGAAGCAGATGCGTAGTTGAAACTATTGCCGAAAATGATGGTATTGCTATCCCAAGCAGGCAGGGTCATACTTATATCAAAGCACAAATGACCAAATACCGAGCAGTTTATGGAGGTGAATTTAGTGGACACCACTATTTTGGAGAGTTTGGCTTTATGGATAGCGGGATACTGGCTATGGTTTTATTTATAAGTCTTATCGTAGAAAATGGCGGGCAAGTCTCAGATTTATTTAAAACCCTAGATAAAACCTACTTTATAAGTCCTTTGATGAATCCAAGTCTGCCAGAAGGAGAAACCTTTGAAGATATCAAAGTTAAAATAAAATCTGCTTTCAAAGACGCTGTGATTTCTGAACTTGATGGGATAAGCGTGTTTTATCCAGACTGGAAGTTCAACATGAGACCTAGTAATACAGAGCCCGTTGTTAGATTTATTTTGGAGACAAGATGTAGTGATACTTTAGATGAAAAAGTTGAGTTAGTGAGAAGAGTGACTGGGTTATAAAATTAAGAAGTTTTTGGAAGCTCAATATTTTTGGGCAATTCTGAATGAAAGAGGATTACATAGTCTGTCTCGTTTTCACCTGCTTGCATCTGAGAAATATACATTTTGAAAATTTTAATTTGTCCATTAGTTTCTAAATATCTTCCGGTAACTTCGTTCTGTTCTTTATAGGTCCCAGAAGTATGATAATCAAGTATTTGAAGTTGCAACTTTTCAAATTCTAACACTATTCTATCAACCAAAAAATTTGGGGATTTTGATTTCATAATTATCGAATGTATTTGACTTTTAAGTTTTATACTTACTAATTCAACCCTTGCATCAGTGGAAGGGTCTAGTTTAGAAAGTAGTTTTAATCTTTCAAAGATTTGCTGAAGTTCAGGTAAGCCTTCATAAGTTCCATATTCGCCATGATTTACATTTACCTCTAATTTAATTTCGTTTAATGGACTTTGATTAACTGGCGCCACTTCCCCATTTATTAACTCTGCTCTATCAAAAGGATTTGATTTAATTCTATTATCCTTAAGTGTGGCTATTCCGTTAACATCAGAGTAAATAAATACCCAAGTGGTGAATTGCAATACATAAATTAATGGATTAGTGCCAGGAAATACTACATTTTCACAAGGTGAATTTGCTACAAACCTTTCATAGGTAGGTACTGAGCTCATATCTATACATAAAGTTAATGATACAAATTTTTAGCAAGTCCAAATAATGAATTATTGTTACTGTTATAAATTTGTTTTAAAAAATGAAATTTCAGACTATAGATACTAAGATTGACAAAAATGGTCTTTGCTATCAATACTTAGAATTAGTAAAGTAATTGATTATTTTACTGTTTGCGTAACTTGGAGAGGTGGCTGAGTGGTCGAAAGTACCTCACTGCTAACGAGGCGTCTGTAACAGGACCCAGGGTTCGAATCCCTGCCTCTCCGCCATTGCGTCATAACAAACTACATCACTGCAACCCGCCCTAAAGGCGGGTGTTTCGTTTTAAAATAAGCTCCAAAAAGGAATCGGAACAAGTCCGATCTGATCTAGCTGAGCTCACGCTCTGCCTTTCTCTCAATCGCCGTGTGACTTTCCTTTTACCCACAAAATATGCATTTTGCAGGGACCCCTATTAAAAAATTTAATATTCTAATATGCCCCAGCTCCCACCTTGTTGCAACCGATTAAGTGTAAAGGCTTTGATTAGAAATAGTGATGGTCAGATCCTGCTTGCTCGTGAGATTGATGATAAATGGGGATTTTTGGGTGGTGGTGTGGATCATGGAGAAGATATTATAGATGCCTTAGAGAGGGAATTTAAAGAAGAAACAGGCCTAGAAATACAAGTCAACTCACAAACTCCAGAACTTATTACTACTTTTGAAAACTACAAAGGTATAAATGTAATAAATGTTTTTTATGATTGCGGGGTAGTTAATATATTTGACTTTATTTCCAATGATGAATGCTTGGAAGTTAAATACTTTGATTTAAGTGAAATACCAAGGCTAAATTTAGCTAATGAGGTCAAAGCTTTTTTGAAAAATTACGGTAGAGCATAGTTTAATATCCACTTCACCACCTCAGGGGATATCTCAGTGCCTTCGATATAACATGCAGGGTGAACTTCAAAACCTTCTCCCTACCCTTGATCAAAATACTTTTACAAAGTAAAATAAGAATGTGAAAAAAGTTGTCTTCAGCCTCTCTCTTTTGGTTCTTAGTTTAAGCTTAATTTTAGGTATTTCTAATGTCCCTGCCCTGGCTCAGAACTCTGCTCCTACCATCACTGCAATTGAACAGATTGATAATACTGCTCAGCAACTGGATTTAGTAAGACAAACAGAAGCTCAACTCAACGATACTATTCGCTCACTTAGGCAAGAAAATGTGGAGCTTGAAAAAGAAATAACTGATCTGAAAAAACAACAAAGTGAACTAGTTAGTCGATTGCAATCTTTGAAAATCCAAATTGACTCAGCCCGTAATAACCCTACTCAAAGGATTAGAATTGTTGAAAACGAACAAGAGCTTATTTTTACCTTAAATGATCTGGAAACTGAAAAGGACACCACAGAAGAACAGTTATCAGCAATTGAAGGTAGGATTGTGGAAAAAGAAACTCAGCTTTCCAAAAATACCGATTTAATATCAGAAGCTCAGTCCAACCTTACCATCCAAGCAGAAACACGAAATAGAGTCCAGTCTGATTTAGCTAACCGATTTGTCAGTAGCCTTAGTAGATATAGTAGTTATTTAATAACCTTTGTCATCATCACTTTTGTCTTTTGGCTAGTTTTAAAAGTCAACTCCAAAAATCAATCCTTACTTACACGCAAGATTATTAAAATACTGGCTTGGCTTGGATACCTATTTGGTGTTTTTTTGATGATGATTTTTGCTTTAGCTGGTAATATCGCCCTTTTACTTTCAGCACTTGGTTTGTTTTCAGCAGGACTTGCAATTGCCCTTCAAGATATTATTACCAGTTTTGTAGCCTGGATTTTGATTAAACTGCAAGGCTACTACGTCCTCAAAGATATTGTTACTATCAATACTAGCCAAGGAGAAGTTAGTGGTGTTATCACTGAAATCGGAGTGCTTCGAACGGCTATGGAGCAGATTGTAGGAGGTTACGCTCTTGATAAAGAAAGACCAACAGGTAAAGTCATTTATTTTCCAAATAATTTAGTCCTTAAAGACTGCTTTATAAACGCTACTAGGAATCACCCTATTCTCTGGCATGATTTTAATATAATGATAACTTTTGAGTCCGACTTTGAAAAAGCTGAAAAGATTTTAAATGACATTCTTTCTTCTGAATTTAACGAAACTAACAAATACAAATTACCAAAAGCTGATAATCATTTCAAATTATTTCTCAATATTGCTGATAGCGGACCTAATTTTACTTTAGTTTTTCCCGCCAAAGCTGGAACCTATAGACCAGTGCTTGCTAGTATTTCGGCTCAAATATTAAAACAATTCCACAAAAACAAAATCGATCTAGCCTATCCAACTATTAGAGCCTTCGGAGTTAATCAAAACAAATCTTAACCTACAAAGTAATAATTCAAGCCAATTTAAGTCTAATCAACTACGTTTTGACCAGTTTAGTAAATAAGGCTATACTTGTATGTCAAACAAAAACAAACATATTCTATCATTATGTTAAATTTTCCAAAACCACTACTACTTATAAAGTATTTGATTGTCACAGGTTTCGTTGTATCAGTGGTGGCTCTAAACATATTTCAATATAGTACCCCTAGTTCATCAGGCAAGCCAATCTTAGAAAACTGGAGTCAGCAAGAAATTGAGTTTTTCCAGCAATACAACACAGTTAGTGGTAAAATAGTTACTGATAAAGCTCAGGATATTGAAATCGAATACCAAATTTTTGGAACAGTTAATGTGGATAACACAAGTCTACATATTAGACTATCAAAAGGAATATCTATAGTTTCTGATTCTATTTATGACACCTTTAATGAAAAAGATACCAAATTGGAAACACGTCTATTTAATAGTCAAATCAATCAACTAGTTTATGGGCCAGGCACCACAACTTCAACAGTAGCCAATCTAAAAGCCGGCGATAAAGGAAAAGTAAGGTTTCAAATTAGAGTAACAGAACCATCAATTCAAAACTTCGCCTTAGTCAGCTATATCCGAGATGGAAGCGGAAAAATAGTTCAACCAAGTGTATTACAGTTAAACATTTGATTTTTCAAAAAAAACGTGTTATACTACTAATGACTAAAAACAAACAACACAAATAAATATGTCAGAATCCAAATCAAAAGTTGAAACTCAACCTAAGAAAAATCGTAAAGGTTTTTTTCGCACCCTTGCTGTAATGGGATTATCGGCTATAGTAACAGCCGGTTTGATCTTTGCAGGTCTTAATCTAATAAATCCTGAGCAAGAAACAGCTCAAGCTAGTGGCACTCCGCTGGAACTAAAGCCAGGTCAAACCACAACTTTGAATTTAAACTATTCAAACGCTGGGGATGAAGATATGAACCAAGGAGCTTTAGAAGTATACATCGGTAATGCGGTAACTCTGGATGTAAACAGTATTTATGATAACTTTGATGGTGGAGGAGAATTTCAAGTCTCACCTACACTTGTTAGATCTCCATTTTCATTCTGGGGATATTACATCAAATACACACCAGGAAGCGCAAACAACGCAAACGGTCCAAGTGGAAATAATACTGGAGGCTTAGTTCCTGCTACTAAAGGAGGAATCCTGAAAGTCACAGTAACTCTTAGACAAGACATTTACCAATCTGGTGAATACCAGCCAGGTGATATATTGACTCCTGTCTTAGGCCAAGGTGTAAGAAGCGAGCTAAAAGATCCAAACGCTCAATCTCAACCAGGAAGTTTAGATATCAGATTAATGGCTGCTGATACTTCAAGCTCATCATCAAGCTCTATTTCTAGTTCTTCTAGCTCTTCTTTAAGCTCATCAAGTTCTAGTTCTCCATTATCTTCATCCAGTTCTTCAACTCCATCAAGTTCCTCATCTTCTAGTTCTCCAGCTACTGTAGTCTATGGATGTCCAGGTAGAGAAGCTGGAACTGATTGTAAACTATACTTTATTAGCACCGATAATGCAGCTCTTAATTGGAATCCACTGACTAGTTTTAATTTAAACTATTCTCAAAACCAATTATACGCTAGCGGAGATATTAAATTAGAATTTAGCGATATTAAACTAAGCAATAATAGCCAAATCAGTGACGGTAAGACATGCACTTTCAATATTTACAGATACGGTAAAAACGAAGTTCTTAGAACTTTCACATCCACCACTCAAGCAGGTAAATGTATGGTTACTTTCCCAAGAAATCAACAGACTGTAAATTATTACACAGTTATCGTAACTGTAGAGGATATCTTAGATGGTACATTAAACCGCATGACTGCCTTTGACAGATTGGTAACTTATGTTGGAGGTATCGGAAACACAGGCGAAGTAACAGTAGAATTGTAAAAACTATAAATGTATGCTTAGCTTAAAAAATAATCCAAAACTTAAATTCAAAAATATGAACTACAAACAATTACTCAAATCATCAACTTTTGTTATTACTGCAGCTTTTGTGCTATCAACACTATTTGCAAGTCCAGTTAACGTAAACGCTCAAACTTCAGTACCAAAAGATAGAACCACTCCTATCAGTCTGTATTTTCCTTACGGAAGTGCAACTAGCGATACTGATATTAGAAACGCCCTCGCAAGACTTACTATTGATAACCCTGCTATGACTTTTGTCACAAGTAGTGCTGAAGACTGGTACAATGGAACTCCAACAAGACCTGATTCAGAACAGCCTCCTGCTCAACCTGCTTGTAATAGTTCATATTCAGGATCAAAATACCCACTTAACGCTAGCTTAGTATCTGCAAACACTATTAACTACGGACTACAAAGCTCTAGAACAGCTGGAAGCGCCGGTGGTAGTTCTACTGCTGCTACTCTTAGAGAAAAACATACTGGGTGTATTAGAGTTCAAGTTGTAGTTAGCCCATCTGCTCAAGTTGGAGATACAGTTACTGTGAGTTTTAATGAAGACGCAGCAACTTCACCTGATTACCAGGCTCAATTTAAACCTCCTGTACGAACTGTTAGATTTGTAATTGCTCAAGCTACAAATCCAGTGTCAAGTTCTTCATCTAGTGTTTCAGTTTCTTCGACTATTAGTAGCTCTGTCTCAAGTGTAACTAGTACTTCATCAAATTCACCTGTTAGTACCCCAGTTAGGAGTTCCACTCCGGTTGTTAATACTCCTACTACAAATGTAAATAACACTCCAAGATCTGGTGGAGCTGAACTTGCAGCTATTGCAGCTATTGCAGCAGTTCTTGGTGGAGGATACTTGTTCTACAAACAAAAACAATCTAGAAGCCTAAGTAAAATCGATATTGGTAATAATAAAAAATAATATCTACAAAGATTTTTATTTTGAGCCAAGCTATAATTTCAAAACCTAACTTGAAATAAACACAATTACCCCGACCCCCTCGGGGCTTTTTGTTATCTTATGATTAGCCATTGATTGTTGCCTGCTGATCTTACATATCCAGACATCTCCAGCATAGTTAGATGCATCTGCAAATCACTTAAACTAATATTCATTTTTTCTACTAAGTCATCAATTGTTATTGGAGTAATATCCAATTGTTTGTAAACCTCGGCTTCTAGGTCGCTATTAAAAGTTTTTTGACTCTCTTGATTATTTAACATCTGGTTAATTCCCAGCAAATCAATTATATCTTGAGATTCTGTGATTACATTGGCTCCATTTTTTATAAGCTCCAAATTACCTGCAAAGCTCTTTTCAAAAGGAGAGACTGGAAAAGTTGCCACAGTTTTACCCAAATCTCTAGCTGCTCCTGCTGTGATTAGAGTCCCTGATTTTAAACTTGCTTGAACTACAATAGTCAGGTTTGAAATAGCAGCTAATATTCTGTTTCTAGCTGGAAAGGTAAATCTATTTGGCTGAACTAAGGGTCCATATTCAGAGATAATCAACCCGCCGCCAGCTAGTATTTGATCACCCAAGTTTAAATTTTCTTTAGGATAAAAGGATTGTTTATCAAGACCAGATCCAATTACAGCCAAGGTTTTATGATTTTGACTAACAGCAATTTTATGAGCCAAGGTATCTATCCCATAAGCTAGGCCAGAAACTATTGTAATATCAGAGCTTATTGCAGGTCTAATGATCGAATTTATCATAGCTTCAGCTAGATTTGAAACACTTCGAGAGCCTACAATTGTGATTTTAAATCGACTTTGAAAAAGATCCAGATCTCCTTTATAGAAAAATCCAACCGGTGGGGTGTGCAGAGATAATAAGCTTTGAGGGTAGTTTTGATCATCTATACAGATATATCGTATATTTTCATTTTCACACTGCTCTTGTATTTTAGCTGCTTTTTCAGATATTTTTGTAGTATCAAATTTTTCCAGCCAGTTGTTTTTTGTATTTTTAAGTTTCAAAAAATTGTCTTCAATTGCTTGATCTAGACTTTCATATTGATCTAAGACCAATTCCAAACGTTTACTTGTCAAGCCAAAACTTGCCTGCAGTGAGGCCTTTACCCAACTATTTTTATCCCGCATGATAAAATAAACAGTTAGTTTTTGAATTTATTCAAGTTCTATTTTGCGAGCAGTAAAAAAATTCCAAATTGCAAGGCTAAATATTAGCCCGCTTAAAAGATAAAAAATTGATAAAATAAGCATTAAAACTAAAGCTAGAGGAGTTTGTTGCAATAAATCAGTCAACACCTGATAATCAGCACTTCCGTTATTAATGGAATTTATAAGATTATTAATACCCTCATCTTCCAAAGGTAGTATAAGCAACACAATAAAACCACCTCCAACAATAAAGTTG